>CAZBGH010000121.1:0-4804 GCA_964491335.1 uncultured Methanosarcinales archaeon
CCCCTCTTTTGCAATGCAAGAGAGGGTGTTTTACTTAAGACTTTCTACAGAGCCCCAAAAAAAGGAAAATTTAAATATTAGTTAGTATATCTAGTTATACTAGTATATCTAGTCTAACAAAGGTGAGTAAAATGAACACGCTAATTAAGAATATAGATGAGGAAAATTGGCGCTTTCTTAAAGTAGAAGCAGCAAAGCAAAATATTACTCTTGGAGAATTATTTAACAGACTTGTTGAAGAGCACAAAAACAGGGAAGAAGATATGAATGTAAGCTGGCAAAGAATATTCTCAAGGCCTGCTTTGCTTACTAAGGAAGAGGCTAGACGCATGCACAGGGCTATAGAATCTTTTAGAAGAGAATTTAGCTTTGAGGGATAGTTTATGATAGTCCTCGATACAAATATTCTAATTGAATTTGAAGCGCATAATATTAAACTAATTAAATTCTTGCAAAATTTAACTGAAAAGTTCCCTAGCAAACCTTACATAACATCAGCTAATTATAGTGAATTCCTATACGGCTTCATTAAAGAAAGCCCAAAGAAACAGGAGAAAGCAATAGAATTTTTAGAAGAGTACAAGCTGCTCAATACATCAAAAAATAGTTCCAGGCTTTTAGCCAAAATAAAGTACGAACTTGAGAAAAAAGGTAAAATGATTCCAATTTTTGATGTATTAATAGCATCTATTGTAATGGATAAGAAAGCTATGCTCATCACTTTTGATGAGCATTTTAAAAATATAGAAGGGTTAGAAGTGATTATACCTTCTAGATGATTTATTTTCATACAACGGAATACCACCCATCACAGATGGATGGTTTTTGACAATTTGTAATATTTGCAAAAGATCCTCAAACTATGAGATATATGAAACACAATTAAATATAGGTAATAGAAAATTTGAAAATATTATAATTTGCAAACAAGTCACTTATGTGTGCAATTAGTCCACCAGTCAATGAAGGTAACATTAATGATGAGGACAAGGTATCCAAATGCACATTCGGTTGCAAAGATGCTGATTAATGGTATTGTTTACTGTTGAAGGAGATCACGGATTTTTCAGAATAAGAATTGGTGATTTCCGTGCTTTATACGGGATAAATTATAAAACTAATAAATCCTTGTAGTCAAAGGAAATAAAATCTATAGAGTCTAATAGATGATTTATGTAAATAGTTCTCCTTACGAAAATACAAGTGGAAGTAACTTTATACGAGAGCGTTCGCATGATCACTTTAAACTCAACCTTAGAGAAAACGACGGATTTTAGTGGAATATTCTTGAAGTTCGTTGGTTGTTGGTCTAACCTTTTCGTTCTTATAGAAAACACTTCTTAGACGCTTTAAAGCTCGATTTAGAAATCTAGGCCTTGGTTGTTCACTAGGATCAAGTACTGGTATCAGGTAAGATCTAAATGCTATATCTGCTAAACTTTTACTAGAACCTGGCAATTTCCCTTGTTCACCAGCTTTCCTAAACATCTCTTCTCCCAAGTAAGCCTTTTTTGGAGCTGACTGTTGGTTATGATAACTAACTGCCCTTTCTAGTGATTTGTGCATTACATGTGATCTTGCTGCAACATCCAAATCAACAGGGTGTCCTCTTAAATCATAAGTCTCTAATCTAACTTGTCTAAGTACGGCCATATGTCCACTTAATACCACATCAAGTAGACCTGACAATTTCCCTTGTTCAATTGCAGATTGTCTTAATGCATTCACTCGCTCAATATAAGTTCTATTCAACAGTCATGCAATTCTATCTATAGGTAACACAGAACTCAAATGAACATTATAATCTCTACCATCAAAATTTATTTGTCCTTCATAGTAATGTAATCTCGTAGTGGTCATATTTCATCACACACATAGATTATATCAGCTAATTTTGTTCTATTCATATAACATTTTTGAATACGAACTTATATTTAAACTTTTCTATTTTGTTGTTATTAATTAGTAGTTAATATCTAGTGGGGTAGAAGGATGGGAGTTTAGTAAACATTGGAAGAATTTGATGAATTAAAATAAAAACATTTAATAACAAATGAGTTAATAACTAAAGTAGACATATATATTATTCAAAGAGGTGTGATCAAATGACGAAGAAGCTTGTCTGTGTAAATTGTGGTAAGGGTTGTAGTAAAACTATAAAGAAAGCTGGAAAACTTTTCTGCTGTGATGCATGCTCTAAAGTTTATGGCAGTAAAAAACCAGCAGTATGCGAGTTCTGCTAAAAATGCCAGAAGTTAATCTTCCTCTAATAATTGGAGCATCCTTAATTGATGGAATTAATCCATGCGCTTTTGGGGTTCTGATATTTCTTCTTGCTTATCTTTTCAAAACCTCTAGGGATAGCAAAAAGATGCTGGTTAATGGAATTGTCTACATCATTGCTGTTTTTCTCACTTATTTAGCAGCTGGATTAATCTTAATGCCAATTATAAAAGCATTGGGTCAGATCTCAATTTGGTCGTACAGAATTATCGGTTCATTTATAATTATAGCTGGTTTAGTAGAAATCAAAGATTTTTTCTGGTATGGGAAAGGCTTTTCATTAGCTATAATTCCAGGTTATGCAGAGAAGATAAAAGTATTCTCTCATAAAATGACT
This sequence comes from uncultured Methanosarcinales archaeon, assembly GCA_964491335.1. Classification (GTDB taxonomy): domain Archaea; phylum Nanobdellota; class Nanobdellia; order Woesearchaeales; family JACPIF01; genus JACPIF01. The sequence goes on from CAZBGH010000121.1 coordinate 2,621, forward strand.
CCAAAGACTTTGAAATCTTATTGGCACAGTCTAGGTATTTCATTTGTTTTGGGTGTCTTTGTAGCATTAGTAGAGCTACCTTGCACAGGGGCAGTTTATCTTGCTGTCTTAACTTTGATGTCGCAATCTGGCTTAACATTGTCAAATCTTAATTTCCTCATGTTATATAACTTCATATTTGTCTTGCCACTATTTGTTATACTTGTCCTAGTTTATAAAGGCATGTCTTCTGCAACTGTAGAGCTATGGAGAGAAAAACATAAGTCTTTAATGAGATTAGTTGTAGGGTTGCTGCTTGTTGGAATGGGAATATGGATGATATGGTATGTTGCTTAAAATTTTGTTTACTAGAATTTTAGCTGGTATAAGATTTTTGATAAACTTATATTTTGTTTACACACATTAACAATATAAATTACATTTTTTCAAAATTATCAATATTTACATCTTGCCTAATATAAAAAGTATGTCTAAAGTCCATTGATGTTAATGGGAATTCAGCTTTTATTGCAGCCTGAGCAAAAGTTCTATAGTTACTTCCTCCTTTGTATTTGCCTCCTTTAAAATAAATCCAATAATACTGATTATTAAAAAATCCTCTTTCTGTGGTTTCACGAGGGATTGCAGTGAGCCCACAGTTCAGCAACATATTTTCAAGCTCTTGAACCCTATCTGATCAGCATAGGAATGTACAACTAACCCAATCTCTATCATTTGGCAATCTTGTTAATTCTTCTTGCGTAATCCCCATGGTTTCCACCTTTTATTTGTAAGAGAGTTATGTGTTTAAAGAGACTTTACTTATTGTTTCAGAGTAATTATCTGTGTTGGTTTAAATGGGTTAACTACTACCTGTCCAATCATTTCTGGAAAAGTTCTTGGAGCAATATGCATAACAACATATTCCACTTTTGGGAGGTTTCTTTTAATATAATTAGCTTGCTGTACACCAACTACCACAACTTGAGGATCTTGGTTATTGATAGTATTCAGATGTCTTTCACCTGTTAAATGCGTAACATAAGTATCAGAAAGGTACCATAAAACAGATGATAGTATTGAATCAAATGGGTTACTGCGTATGGGTCCACAACCAGGTATAATTCTAGTACCCTTTTTTTCATACATCTTTGCAAGTTTGTAGGGAAAATTATCTTCTAATTTAAATATGGGAAACTTATCTTTTATTTCTTCTATATTTGATGGTAATGAGACCATTAGGGACTCAATGCCATGTGGAAATCTTTTGGAGAGATAGCTATCAACATGCTCAAAAATTTCTCTATGATGTTGTGGCACTCCCATTAATAATTCCATTTTTGTTACATCCTCAGTGCATTTTTAATGGTGTTGTTATATATAACTACTATTTAAATTTTCTTACTTAAAACTACTACTAAGTAATAAGTTAATTTGACTTGCACAAACCATAAGCCTAATTAAAAGATTTTTGTTAAAATTATAATATTATATAATACTAAAACATAAACTTTAATATAAGATTAGATTGTAGTTATACTATGCAATACTACACATTATACTTAATACAATTGTTAGCATTCATTGGATTATCTATCAATCTGCACTTTATTTATAGACATCATTTTAAAAAAGACAAAAAGAGTAAGCACATCAAACTTTGTGCAGGAAACAAGTGTGATCTCTTAATTGAGTCAAAGTATGCAAATCTCTTTTTCACACCAAATTATATATTATCAGCTTTTTACTATGCTACAATTCTTATATTTAGCTTTACACCCTATTTTTTAGGAAACGTCAGATATTTAATAAGTGCAGTGATGTGGTTTGTAGCGATGCTTTCAACAGTTCTTATTTTTATTTTAGTATTTAAATTAAAGGCAAAATGTATTGTCTGCCTTACTTCAATGACGGTTAATTTGTTAATTGCTATAATTTACACATTGTAAAATATTAATTATAGAAAGATATTAATTGAACTATAGGCTCAGTAGAAATCCTAAAGGTAGTGTCAGTATGCGAGGCTCTTAGATTATAACTTTTAGCTGACAAGGGGGAAGTCCCTTACGGGGAAAGTCAGCCTTCACATTATGCATATAAGCCGAGCCTGGCACTACCCGAGCGAATGCGAGAGGATTTCTACTAAGCCAAACTATAGAAAACTTTTAATATAAGTCATTAATAAGTTAAATCTCTATTAATTGT
>CAZBGH010000122.1:0-2640 GCA_964491335.1 uncultured Methanosarcinales archaeon
GTAATAATTCTATCAAATACAAATACGATACAGGATTAAGAGTTATAGAAGAATCGAGAATAGTTGATGGTATTGAATTTAAGAAGAACTACTATTATGATTCTAGTGATAGATTAATTAAAGAAACACTATCCTATGGACAGTCTATTGAATACTTCTATAATGAGCAAGGGCAGGTAGATAAGATAGCTGGAGTTATAAATTCGACTAAGCATAATCCATTAGATAGGCCATTAAACAGAACATATGCAAATAACCTAACTACCAATTTCTCATATGACAGCCAAACTGCAAGATTAACAGAGATTAAGACAGGAATTATACAAGAGTTAAGATATACCTATGACTCAGTTGGGAATATTATTGCAATAAATGACACGCCTAATAACAGAAGTCAAGTAATGACGTATGATTCTTTAGATAGATTACTTAGTATGGCTATTAATGGAGGGCAGAACTTTGTTTATTCATATAATGCTATTGGAAACATCTTAAAGATAACTAGAGATAGCAAGAATACAACTACCTTTATCTATGGAACTAAACCTGTGCATGCTCCTTCACAAATTATCATAGGAGATTCTGGCTCTGATATACAGAAAACTAATGTTCTGTATGCTAATGGCAGCACAAGAGCAGGAGATGGAGACAAGTTTCTAGAAATAGGTATAAATCAAAGTGTAGTGAGTGGATTAGCTCAAATATTCTCAGAAAAGAAGATTTATATAAGAACTGCAAACAATACTCAAGCAATAGCTAAGTTTGATAAAGTAGCTACTTATGGTAATCAAATTTGGGCTATTAATTATATTTCAAATGTGGAAACAACAAGTAATTTTACCTACATGGCTAACATAACTCCAGTTTTTTATGTATACGAAATAACGAATCTTACAAATACAACTATAGTTAACAGAATTAAGAATTTTATTAATTCAACTAAGCAATAAAAATTCGCATGTTATAGGCAGATGTTGAAAACACTTTAAGATATTAGAAGTCTTTTATAAATCTAATACATTTCAAATTCTTGATATATACTCACCCAACAAAATATTGGGGTATTTTTACCTATTGAATTCACCTAAAAATTAAGTTGGCGGACTATATTTTTATCGTGATAGATTTCTATCTTTTTACCTTCTTCAAATCCTCTAATGCTAATCTGGCTTGTATCAGTTGTGGGTTTATCCTTAAAGCCTGCTCCATGTCGTATTCTGCATCTTCATATCTATTTTGCTTGATATAAATTATACCTATATTGTAATGTGCTTCTGCAATATTAGGATTTAATTTTAAGGACTCTTTGAATTCCTGCAAAGCAAGGTTTAATTGATTGACAGAATTGTAATGGCTTCCAAGATTCAGATGAAACTTAGCATTTGATGGCTGCAGCACTAGTGAAATTTTAAGATGTTTTAAAGCAAGCTCACTCTGGTTTAATTTTGAATATAATAATCCAAGATTATTGTGGGCGTCTGCGAAGTTTGGATTAACAGATATACTATTATTATAAGCTTTAACAGCATTGTCAAACTGTCTAATTTGCTCATATAATGTAGCAAGATTAAAGTATACTCCTTCCCTGTAAGGATTTAGTTGCAGAGATATTAAATAATGTTGCAGTGCATCATCATACTTTTTGTTCTGTTGCAGAATTAGAGCAAAATTTGAGTGTGCCTTGCTGCTATAAGGAGAATCTTTCACTGTGTGAGACCAAAGTGTAAACTCATTTTGCCATACATCATTTCTTTTTATTGTAGCAAGGGTATAAGGTACAACCAATAAAATCATAATAAAAACTGCTAAAGCCTTTCTTTTTTCTGTAATAGCACGCAACAAATAATTAATTATTATCGCAGCAATAATTGCAAAACTAAGCAGAGGAAGATAAAGGTAAGCCTCAGAAATAAAACGCTGAATAGGAATTATATTTGATACAGGCAATAATGTAATAAAAAAGAGGATAATAGAGAAAGTTACCAATTTATTTTTTTCTTTAAAATAATATGCAACCGCTCCTAAAGTCATTATGATAAATATTGATATAAGTACTGCAAGCTCTAAAAATGAGCCTGCTAAAGGAACAACACGCTCAATAGCAAGACTAGTTGGAAGTATTAATACTTTCAGATAAACTGCCATTACTTTGGTAAAAGTGATGATCCCTAGAAAATAAGTGTATATGTCTGGAGGGGAATATCTGGCTATTACTCCTATTAAAAAAAATCTTATAATCAAGTATGATACAAGTATAACAAAATAAGGCATATAATATCTTATTTTTCCCTTTAAATTTTTGTATGTATTCTCTACGAATATCAAATCATAAAGAACAATAATTAGAGGGAGAGTTAGTGCCATCTCTGAAGAAAAAGTAGCAATGGCAAAAAATGACAGAGAAAGATAATACCAGTCCATACTGTATAGTTTCCCCAATCTTGAGGTCTTGAGATAATAATAGTAAGAGAGTAAAAGAAAAATGATAGCTATCTGATCAAAAGATGAGGTAATAAACGCTATCGATTCTGTATGGGCAGGGTGTATTGCAAATATCAGTGAGGCAGAGAATGAAATAAACCTTGAATCAGTAATCTTGAGAAGGATATAATATATAAGTATTGTAGCTATTAAATGTAT
>CAZBGH010000122.1:2740-4796 GCA_964491335.1 uncultured Methanosarcinales archaeon
AACCATTTTAATAATTTGCACTCACTTTCTAGATATGCTTGAAACTCTCTTATGCTTCCAATGCCTGATAAAGGCCTAATTATAACAAATCTAACATTTGAACTATTTAACTTAACTATTAAATCCTCAATATCCACTACTCCAGTTTGAAAAAGTTGTATGTTAGTATCAGGCATGTTTAATGCAATGTCCCTCTGTGTAAATAGGGCAAACAAAGGTGCAGAAGTTGCATCACCAAATAACAAATCTTCATTTTTTGAGTTATCATTGATATAATCTTTAATTTCATTGAAGGATCCAAAGTCTATAAAATCAAAATCATATAACCTATTTACTGAAATAGAAGTGTTTACAATAAAAATAATTGTCAACAGAGAAATAATAGAATATTTTATTAGACTATCTCCATTGTATCTTTTTAGAATATAATCTACAGAATAAGCAGCAATTATTGAGAGTAAAGGGATAACTATAACTAAATAGAAACTAAAAATCCTCTTTGACACTGCCAAGAATACAAAATAAGAAAAAGCTAGTATTAAGAATATGCTAATCTCTCTTTTCCTAGAGAAAATAAACAGGAAAAATCCAGTGACTAAGAAAAAGTTTTCTTTTATGAATCCTGTAAAAATTTCTAGTGTAGTAGAACCTATTGCAGGCTTAAGTAAATGGAATAAATATACAGACTGAATAAAGCTAAAGCCAGTTATAATAATAAACATAAAATTAATTGCTGCAAATAATAAAAGAAAACCAAAGCTTATATGATAAACATTTTTTTTGTCTCCTTTTATAAATAAAATTAGAATGAAAGCTATGATTAAAACTAGTGCATTCAATCTTGTAAGAGCAGATAATGCCATAAATAAACCAGATACAAAATAAGAGTTTCTGTTAATAGCATAGTAGAGTCCAATTAGAAATAGTAAAGTAGTTAAGCCCATTCCCAAGAAATAGGTGGATTCAAAAAGAATTATCTTAGAGCTTAAAAAAAATAGTACAGAGAGCAAGGCAACAGTGTAATTAAACTTATGTCTAGCTATTAAATATATGAAGAAAGAACTCAGAATAAAAACCAATAGCTCCACAAACTTAAACATAAATAATTTAAATCCAAATAATTTATATAATAGGGCATAGGAAAAAACTAGCAAAGGCGGATGAGCTAGAAAGAAGTCTCTATATGGAACATAGCCCTCTGCAACTAATTTACCCATATAGATATAAACATATTCGTCACCTGGATCAATATGCGACAATCCTTTAAATTCTATAGAAATAAAAATAATAAGAATCAAGGAAAATATGATTAAACTATTCCTCTTATTATCCAAAAATCTGCTTACTAAAGCCACCCTGTGAGAAAGATATTATTGAGTTATATAAAGATTATTATTTATTACTCCTGTACTTACCCTAGTATTAGTAACCTACCATTAGCAAAATCTTTAAATAAGAGATATTTTTCTTCTCTACAAATGATAAACCAAGAAAATAGCCAAGAAATGCAGATTGCAATTGCTGGAGCAGCAGGAAGACTTGGTACAGCTTTACAAAAAATATTTCCAAATGCTCTTCTATTAGATAAAAACTGTCCTAATCCTACAATAGAATATGTAGATATTACTTCTATTGATAGTCTAAGAGGTAAACTAAAAAATTTAGGTCATGGAGACTGGGTTATTAATGCAGTAGCTTATGTAGATGTAAATTTAGCAGAGACTGAGCAAGGCAGAAGTGATAGTTTAAATATTAATGTAATTGGACCTAATAATCTTGCTAGTCTATCCTTTGAACAACTATTCAGAGTAATTCATATTAGTACCGCATATGTTTTTGATGGAATACATGGACACTATAAAGAATCTGATGAACCTACTCCACTAAATACATATGGACTACATAAATGGTTTAGCGAAAACATTATTTTGGAAGTAGGCGGAGTTGTTTTAAGAACAGATGGGCTATATGGTAAAGATTTGAATGGAAAACGCAATTTTGTTGATGACATAGTAAGACAAGCAAAAGAAACAGAAATTCTAGAAGTTATAAGCGA
>CAZBGH010000123.1:0-4614 GCA_964491335.1 uncultured Methanosarcinales archaeon
CATTTTCTATGTTTGACTTATATGTGCGAATTATTTTATAAGTATCAAACCCACCTTTCCTCTTTCATCTTCTTATAAATCTCTTGTGCAACAATTCCTGTTCCGTCTGCAGAGAAATGTCCATCATTTCTAAGATATAAATTTGTCCAGTCTTTCTGTGCAATCGGTAGGAAATCAATATAAGTTATGTTCTGCTCACTTGCAAATTGCCTCATTATTTTATTCTCTCTTTCAAGATCAAAATAATTCTTATCAACATTATAGTACCCCTCAAACAATAATTTCTGATCAGCTGGATTTACTTGGAGTCTGGAAGGAAAATTTAATAGTATAAATCTTGCATTCAATTTTTTACTCTCTAGCTCCATCTGCTTTATCAGACTAAAAGTTAGCACTGTTGCATACTGCATCTCTTTCCTATAATTCTTCTCAAGTGAATAAACCTCGGAATCAAAATAATTATTGAAATAATCTTTTTTCTCATGCTTAAAAAACAAACTTTTTACTGCAGATTTCTTTTCTTGATATAAAGTCCAAAGATGACTTCTTTTCCTCATAAACTTATCAAAACCAGTATATTCAGGCTTGAATGTTTTCTTCTCAAGTTTGGAAACAGGAAAGTTTGTTAATACTATATTATTATTCTCAGTTAATTGAAACATTGGCTTATAAGTTTCATGCTGATACAATGCAATATTATTTGAAAAATCATTCTGGTAAAGACCATAAATAACAACATCTGGGTTATACTTTTCTGCCTCTTGCATCAATAAAAGCAAACTCTGATCTGTTCCAAATCCAGGAACTCCTAAATTTATTATCTCCCAGTCCGCATGCAATAACTTCTTAAGCTGACTTGCAATTGTTTCAGAATCATCAATATTTAGCCCGTAAATAAAAGAGTCTCCGATTAATACTATTCTTTTCTGCCCTTCTGGTTTATCATATGGAATCTCGTATGTAGCCCTTGCCCCTAAAGAATTATGAGTCCTATAATCTACTTTCCTATAATTATCAGGTGAGATAGTACACTGCCTGTAATTCTTTTTTAGGAATCGTCCATAATACTGGTTAAGCTCAACTTCATGAAAACCTTCAAATTCTCCAGTACAATTATTATAAATCCTTTGGGGAGTGACTAACCTTACTACAGTCTCTCCAATTATCAATGCAACAACAATCCCAAAAATCAGTGCTAAAAAATTATAGACATATATCTTCTTAACCCTAATCTCAGCTCTTTTACCAATCCCCATATAGAATTTAATTTTAACTTCATATAAAAAGATATCTAAATATAAAATAGAGTATAGAAAAGATTATCTAAAATAAAAAACAAAACTATAAAAATAAAGATAATAAAGAAATAAAAAATAATCTGGAAATAGGCTCTTTGAGAGATCTTCGTATTGAAAGAAAATATTAAAATAATAGAAAAAATAATTTGCACTACGAGGCACGAACTACGTGCCTATACAGGAGTCCGCTTACCACGAATAGTGGTTCCGAAACGTTAGTTTCGATATCTTGAACGTAGTGATGGATTTAGGAACAAAGTTCCTATATCAGTAATTGTCAAAAATAAGTAGCGGACAGGTATAGTCACTTACGTTCCTATATCCCTAGGGGATATTCCAAGTGCACACACGTTTGCAAAGTAAAAATAATACTAAAAAATTAAAACTCTAAAACAATGCATAAATAAAAGGACTCAAGCTTGAGCTCTGGCTCACAACAATCAGCACGCCAACTAATATAAGCATTACTATAATAGGTATCATCCAAAACTTCTTCTTTTCCCATATAAAAGCCCACAAGTCAGATGCCAAGCCCATAAAGCAAAGGAAAAATTATTGTTATATAAAGTTTTCTAGCCTTAGAGCTCTGTCCCAAATGAAGGATTAAGCCAATTTTGTGAGCATTAATCTATTGCTACTTAGCTTTGACAAAGGGGATGTTCCTTACGGGAAATGTCAAAGTCTATTAATACATGAAAATGCGAACCAACCTAACCCCGAGCGTAGCGAGATTTAGGACAGAGCCTGGCTTATGCCATCATTATTATCCTTCTCCTTTTTTTGTAAAGATATTTATATTAGTAAATATATATATTCTACTATTTAAAGAGACGGGGGTTGGGACAATTAAAAAGGGATGTTACGCTAAAATAACTCTATTCTTAATTATTAATATCTCTGCCCTAATTTTGTTAAGTTATTATTCTATTGCTGTAGAAGAGTATAAACCATATCTTCATAAAGCACAGGTTCCCGAACATCCTAAAGTTAAATTATATGGAAGCTATCAAACGAACTTATTTCCAGGAGCAGCGACATATACGTATCCCATAGAAATTCCTAAAGGTACTAATGACCTACAACCTTTAATTTCTATCAGCTATAATAGTCAGGCAGTTAAGCAAAGATCTAGTATTTTAGGAGCAGGATGGAGTCTTTCGCAGGATTATATCATGCGGTTTGTCAATGGAACACCTCCTAATGCAAGCAATGATATGTTTAAATTAGTGTTAATGGGCAGCTCATTCGATTTAATTTATGATAGTAATGATGGTTATTATCATACTAAGACAGAAACATTCCTTAGGATACAGAATCTAAGCAGTGGAAATAATACCTATGGTACATATTGGTTGGTAACTACTAAGGATGGAATACTATTTAGGTTCGGATTTTCTAATAATTCTGAATTGATCTCTAACTCTGGGTATAATAATGCTCTTAAGTGGAGTCTGGATACTATTACTAATACTTATGGCAACATTGTTAATTACACGTATATGGAAGATCCTAATCCTGAAGATAAAGGAACTATCTATCTCTCAAATATAACCTATAATAGAGATGGAAAAAGAAAAATCAACTTTTACTATGAGTCTAATCCAAGACCTGATAGATGGAGGGTCTATGAGCAAGGAAATCTGCTGGAAGAGAGCAGAAGGCTTGCAAGTGTTAATGTTACTTATGATGGACAATCTGTAAGAAGTTATAAGTTTGAATACACAAAACTTTCAGAAGCTTTGACAACATTGTCTAAGATAAGTTATATCGGTAGTAAAAGTGGTATTCTACATAATGTAAGCTTTGATTATTATGCACCTGTACTTGGATACAACAAATATGAAAGTTTATGGCTTGCACCAGATATTTATACTAATGCTTTTGCTTCTGTTGAGGCTGGACTAAGAAATGTAGATTTGAACAATGATGGCTTTATGGATTTTATAAAGGGAAGAGGTGACACAAGCTCGAAAGCTGCATGGCTCAATAATAAGAGTGGTAATTTTTCAGTAGCTAATCAGTTTCAACCTCCAGGGTATATAGCTGAGGATCATGGTATAGATCTTGGCATCCGTTTTATAGATTTGAATAACGATGGATTGAGTGACTGGCTCCAGAGTGCCTATGTGGGAGGTACTGAATACAAAGCTACGTACTTGAATAATGGTTCAGGATGGGTCAGAAATACTACCTGGGACATTCCACAACCAGTCTATTTCATTGAGAACAACGTAAGTACTGGAGTAGAATTCGGGGATATTAATGGCGATGGAAAAGTTGATTTCGTACAATCTCATAATAATTTCGGTTCAACAGTCAAAAAGGTATATTTCAATAATGGTTCTGGCTGGGTTCTCAGCAACTGGCCTGTGCCGATCTTGCTTACCTATGATTCTGGAGATAATGGTGCACGACTTGAGGATGTTAATGGTGATGGTTTGCCTGATTTAATTCAGTCATGGAATGCAACTGAGCTTTTCAAGTATGTTTATCTTAATAATGGTTCTGGATGGAGAGACTATAGCATTTCGTGGAGCATCCCTGTCTTTTTCACAACAGGCGGTGTGGCTGATGAAGGAGTTAGGTTTACTGATGTTAATGGTGATAGTCTACCAGATATAGTCCAGTATAAAACTTCTGATATTGTCCATACGGTGCATACTTGGCTACATAATGGCAGTGGATGGGTGCAGAATGATAGCTGGAATGTTCCAGAATCTTTTGTAGAGAATACTCATAATTTAGGAAGAAGGATTGCTGACATTAATGGAGATGGAACTTCTGACATTGTTGTTAGCATGAGAAATGGAACAAGTGACGTTTATTTTACGTGGATTAAGAATTTCTCAAGTGCCTATCTTTTAAAGAGTATACAGAATGAACTTGGAGGGGTAACTACCATTACCTACACTAATTCTACACAGTTTGATAATACAGGCGGAGATAATATTTCAGATATTGGATTTAATATCCTTGTAGTAAAAACAGTGTTAAATAATAACTCTCTCAATGGAAGCTTTAATACACTTGGGGTTTACAGTTATAATTATCGAAATGGCAGCTATGACTACCTTGATTTAGAATTCAGAGGCTTTTCACAGGTTAATGAAACATTGCCTGATAATAATACTGTAATACACTATTTCTATCAAGATGATGCATTAAAAGGCAAAGAGTATAGAACAGAAATTTATAATATTAGTAATGCGATTTATTCCAAAACTGAGACAGGATTTAACTATTCAAATCACAGCAGTGTTTACTTTAAAATATTCTTAACTTCTCAGGCAAGCTATACCCATGATGGACAATTAGC
>CAZBGH010000124.1:0-4607 GCA_964491335.1 uncultured Methanosarcinales archaeon
ACTAGCTGAAAGAATTTAACTGTTTTTTCAGGTCCCAATTCATCGTACAAAACATGTACGCCTTCTTTAATAATTTCTTGTTCACTCATTTTATCTCTTTAATAAATTCTGAAGGATTTTTAATATTAAGGTTAAAGCCTTTTGATTTTAAAAGCTTTACTATTTTTTCTCTGTTTTTGATAATATCTTTATCGCATGTTACAAAATAAGTGCAGTTTGTAGCTGCAAATGAGATATGCAATGAATCCATGTAGTCATTAACAATGGAGTAAATATCATCTGCTAACTCAATTATTTGCTCATTAAGCCTAACTCTTTCTTCGCATATTTTATTAACTAGACCTAGTACAAGTTCTCTTTTTGCCTCGCCTTTAATTAAAGTCAGTTCTGCAAATAGTACATCTGAACTTTTAATTACAACGGGTTTTGTTATTGAAAGCAAGAATATGTGCAAGCAATCTAAAGCTTCTTGCAAAATCATATTTTGGCTAATATCATCATATAGTCTTCCAAAGACGTTTGTGTTCAGCATTACTGTTTCCATTATTTAAGTTAATCTCGTTTTTTTATTTAAATCTTGCCATACAAACCTGTCTTCTCAGATGCCCAACTGCAAAAAATACCAATAATAATCAATGTTGGAGAAAAAGAAGAGAAAAATGATACTGTAGCAGTAAGGACGCTTGATGGCAATGTCAAGTTCGGGGTTAAAGTTAATGATTTGATTAAAAAAATAAATGAGAATGTTGAGAATAAGAAAGAAAAGTTTGAGATTTAGCCACAAAAAACAAACAGATTATCTTCTTCTTTTTAACATCTTCCAGATAAAATTAAACAGCAATAAAGCGATTGCCCATGGCGCTAGCGTAAATAACAGCCCTATCAAAGCGTTAAAGCTTCCGACTAAATTCCTGACAAGCTCAGAAAACTTGACAAACACTATATTGGCATATTCTGACTGCTTTTCAGTCATTGTAAAGTAGATTGCCGAATAATCTACTCTTTGGTCTATATTTTTAATGGAATCTTCCAAATATTTTACTCTCCTCTCCTGGTCAAAAATCCTGTCATTCAGCTCAATTTTGTCTGTAACTTCTTTTGCCTCTCCATACATAGACATGTAGCGCGCAAGCCTCTCTTTCTCAGCCTGCAGCTCTATTTCAGCATCAGTATAGCTGCCTGTAACATCCTCAGCATTCTGGCTGAAAGAGATTAATTCGCCAATTTCCTTTAATTGGGAAACAACAGGCTCATACTTGCCGGATTCAACCTTGATCTGATAGCTTCCCTGCCGGTAAGCTTTTCTTCCGGTTCCGTATTTTTGGGTATTCTCATTCAAAAGGTAAGATCCTGAAGAAGATAATATGCCCTTAAGCTTTGATTCCGACTCCTCGAATGCGCCCCTTTCTATCTCGGTAGAGAGAGTCCCTGTTGTGGTTATCTTCCTTTCTTCAACTCCTGGCGCAAAATCCTCAGACGGATAAGGATAATAGGCTTTTTCCTGATAAACAGCTGCATCAGATGCTAGCCCTCTTGTCATGGAATATGCTGCATTGTCAAATGATTCAGATACAAAATCAGTGCCGCCAGATAGTGCAAAGAGCAAAAACAATATCAAAATGGCTATCAGCCAATTCTCTTTAAGTTTCAAAAGCTGTTCTTTTACACCCATGTATCTGCCACCTTAAGATTTGATCTATTTGTTATTCATTTTTAGTTAATAAGCTTTTCTAAAACAAAAATAATTGTAACAAAAAACCAAAAATTTTAAATATAATGAATGTATAATGAATTCATAAAGTGAAAATATATGGATAAGGCAAGAACAAAAGTGGGTGTGATTTTCGCATTGGCATTAATCACAATACTTATTTCTGTATTTGTAATTGCAAAGCCAGATACAGACAGAGCTTTAGCCACTAACCAAAAATCAGGCAATGTAGTCATTATACCTGCACATGCAATAGAGGTTGCACCTGGAGTTTTTAGCTTAGGGACAGCAGCAGATGTGGACGGAGGGATTGTTGAAGGATTCATGTTTGTATATAGGAAAGAAAATGCAAAGCCGCCATGGGCAGGTGGAGGGAGTGGAGGCAGCACATGTTATTCATTCTTGGCAAGCGGAGCAAAATGGAAAACTTTAGAGGCATGGGTTGTCAATCCAGCGAATACGCAAGGGCTAAACGATAGTTTTGTTTTGAATAATCTTGCAACAGACATACAGAAATGGGAAGACGCTTCCAGCACAAATATATTAGGTAGTGGTAGTATAGATACATCTACTTTAGTTGCTGACACTTCAAGCCCAGATAATAGAAATGAAGTTTACTTTGGTGATATTGCTGATGCAGGAGTAATTGCAGTAACAATAGTCTGGGGTGTATTCTCAGGGCCTCCTAAGTTTAGATATCTAGCAGAATGGGATCAGGTATATGATCAAATGGATTTTGTATGGTCTGCAGCAGGAGAAGCTGGAAAAATGGACTTTGAGAACATAGCAAACCATGAGTTAGGGCATAGCGTAGGAATGGGCCATCCAGATAATACCTGCACAGAAGAGACAATGTACGCTTATGCAGACTTTGGAGAGACAAAGAAAAGAACACTTAATGCAGGGGATATTGCAGGAATAAACAGTTTATATTAAAATTTCTTTAATTTTAGATAAAAACTTATTGTTTAAGTATCTTCAAGTGGTTTTTCACGAGAATATTCTGCATAATTTTTTAGACATCCATTTCCTTAATATTTTCAATTATAATATCAGGATTTTCGATTGTTATGCTACTGGTCCATATTTGTTCTTCGCATGAATTCCCACAATTGTTTATACCGTTTAATATACTCTTCCCTACCAAACTGGACAAATAACTTCTTGATTCTTCAATGGTAAGAATATGAACGAGTTCTGATTCACACACTATCCCTAGTACCCCTTCTATCACAGTTTCATTCTCAGAAGTATTCTGTGTAATAGGCTTAGGGCAATCTTTAATTATATATCTTGTTGAGTTTATTATACTGTTAATTGATAGTTGTATAATATCACCTTCTTTTAAAGCGGGATATGTAGCATTCTCGTAACGTATATAGCTGATAATTTCATTTATTCTGACTTGGATGCTTCGTATATAATCTGGTTTAGCGTCAAAAGACAATATTGTCATATTCGCATATACTGTATCAAAATCACGTGGTCCAAATTCAGGCATCCCAAGACCATGAGGTGTTATAGCTTGTTGTCCAGAGAAATAATTCACTAGAACAAAACCGATAACAACTACTGCTACTATTACCAATGCTATTACTGAAAATCTCGTAGTTTTCATTCGCTCAACTTCATTTTGTCTATTTTGTAACGTCTTTACCTCTTTTTATGACGGATGAACCAAATAAATCCAATAATTGAAATTATAATAACAGAGACTAGTGTTAACAATATATATAAAAATTCTTTGGGAATTTCCCACCATATTCCAACAGGAGTTAGATTAGGTAGTGCTATTTCTCCCTCTGAAGACTCACGTACACCCGAATCAACATATCTACGAATTACTTCTCCTGTATCAACATCTAGGTATATAGTCTCTACTCCTACGACGTTGAAAGGACCATATACTTCCCAAACTCCAGCAGTTTGGGATAGATACCCATCTATAGGATTTTCTACACCATTCTTTTTTGCAATTTCTAATGCTTGTTCCTCATCTACTAAAAACTTATAAGGCTTATTTGGACCATCGTATGATGTGATATTCCCATCTAAATCAAACCTTATGTATACTTTGGGTGTGTAAAAAGAATCAGGTGCTTTGATGTAAACATTTTTATTAGGGATACTATAAGAATAAATTACTGCATAATGATCTGGCTCAGCTAGGGTAGGTCCATACGTTATTTTGTAACTATCGTTTAAAGAAATGTAAGAATTGAAATAATCTTCTCCAACAAAGTTAATGATGTACGTAGTTGCTTTTTGAATTATAGAATTAGGAGCTGGACGTTCGTATGTTATATCTTCTGTGATATCTATTATGTGTGCTTCTTCTTCTGGAACTGTGTGTACGGCAAATACTAAATTCGACATCATCAATATCGTTAGTAGTGAAACAATGCTTAATTTGATAAAAACAAGAGAGTTAATTTTTTTCACCTCGGTTCAGGTATTGGAATTACCAACAAAGCCTTATTCCCGCCTGTTTTCAGCACTTCTACAACGAAGCCTATATCTCTCGGTAGCAATATTAAACGTTGTTTATCCACTATACGCCCATTACGGTCATATCTTATGTATGTCATATCTGCAGCTCCTACTCTCTTTACTGGTAGGCCTCCACCTCCTCCTGCATCACCGCCGGTTGTAGTTGCCGGCAATCCACCACCGCCTCCTCCGCCTTCAGATGGTACAGGTTTTGCTTCTGCACTTCCTACTATTTCATGCAATGTAACTTTAATTATACTGCCATCCGGATTTTTGAATATCTGCGTCTCTCCAGCATTTAACCTGAACACATCATGCAATCTTAAATCCCAGCCTGATGCTGACTTACCTCCACCATCACTGACAGGTGGGAGGCCAGGTATAGGTGGGAGGCCTGATGCTGGCT
>CAZBGH010000125.1:0-4584 GCA_964491335.1 uncultured Methanosarcinales archaeon
TTATAATAATTGCAGTTATGCTTGTTGCTAATTTTTATTCTGTAGAGCAAAAAAGAGTCAATGTCAATTATGCTTCCCAAGATTTAGTAAGGGTTTTTTCTACAATGACCGTGGGGGTAAGTTAATAATAGTTATGACCTCGGAAATCTTTGATTTCCGACTGTGCTCAGAAATATCGATAAATCGCAAGGCAATTTTCGATGATGCTCGAGAATCAGTGATTCTCGACATGCAAAGCATTTCTGACATTTGCATACGTATCACAAGGTGTCTGTGGTTAGTCCATTAATAAAAAGATTATATAATAATTAGCAAACGTTTCGCATAGTGTATGCAGTAGTCCGCCTATCCATAAAATAGATAATAAAATAATTCGCACTACGACGCCTCTTTCAGAGGCTGTGCGATTAGTCCACCAATCAGTGATGTAACAGCTATGAGGCGGACATGGATACAAGTTAAACAAACCGTTGCAAAGTTCAACAATATTAATAATTCATTGGCGGACATGGATACCAAGATGCCAAAATAATGCAAAGTATAATAATACTAAATAACTCATATAGCTAACAGGTGTCAAGATGCACAGCAATACGCAAATGAAAATAATAAATAATGTCAAATATAGAACTATTTTTAGTTTCTCAAGTATAATCAAATATTCAATATCTTTAAAGCCTTTTGGATATTGCTCTCTTCTATTAAAAATAATGTATCAGTATAGCAACTCATAGTCTCTACAATATTTATATCGTTCTCTGCAAATAAAGAATATAAGTAGGACATTACTCCAGGAGTATCCTCAAGTTTTTCAGGGCTGATTAGCGTTATTTCTATTAAATTCAGATTAATCTTTTCTATTTTATTCTTAAAATAATCTTTTATCTCAGGAAGAAACTCAAGAGAGGTAATAAGAGTTATGCTACTGCTACCCTGTATGAAATGCAATACACCATCTTTCTTTTTTATTATCTTATGCAGTTCTATTAAATTATCAAAATATATATTTGGATCTAGGATTACAGCAATTATCTTATTCTTTACCTCAAATTTACTCTTCTTTAATATCTCTATTATCTCTTTCTCTCTTGTTTTCTGAGTTTTAAGTTTTGACGCATATCTTCTAGAGGCTATTAGTATAGCATCAAACTTATTGATGTTAAGCTCCTTCCCAATCTTTCTTGCTAGAGCAGAGTAATTAATAAGACCCTTCTTTAAGTTGTCCATTATGCTAGGATGCTCTTGTATATATTTTTCTGTTAGTTTTGTTATGTTTGTTTTTTGAGTATCCATAATAAATGAAAATAGCTTATTATTTATAAATGTTTTGTTTAGGACATTTTTGTTTAATTTGTTTTGAATGGGGCGTTAGGTTTAAAAATGGAGATTATAACTTTTGCTAGATGAAACAAAAAGTAGTATTAGCCTATAGCGGAGGACTGGATACATCTGTAATTTTAAGTTGGCTTATTAATAAAGGGTTTGATGTAGTTGCATTTATAGCAGACCTTGGGCAAAATGAGGATTTTGAGGCAGTAAAACAAAAAGCGTTAAAAATAGGTGCAGTAAAAGTCTATGTTGAGGATGTTAAAGAAGAGTTTGTAACAGATTTTATATTTCCAGCTATAAGGGCAAATGCTGTTTATGAAGGGCGCTATTTAATGGGAACCTCTTTAGCAAGACCTTTAACTGCAAAAAAGCAGATTGAGATAGCTGCAAAAGAGAAAGCAGAACTCGTGAGTCATGGAGCTACTGGCAAAGGCAATGATCAAGTTAGATTTGAGTTTGCTTATATGACCTTGAATACAAAAATAAAGATTATCGCGCCTTGGAAAGATGCAGAGTTTTTAGCTCAATTCAAAGGACGTTCTGATATGATAGAATATGCATCTAAAAATGGAATCCCTGTAAAAGCTACCAAGGAAGCGCCTTACAGTACTGATGCTAATTTAATGCACACTAGTTATGAGTCTGGTATTTTAGAAGATCCAAAACTAAAGCCAAGTGAAGATATGTTTGAAATGACTAAAAGTTCAAAAATTGCTCCTGATAAAGAGACAATTATTGAGATTGAGTTCAAGCATGGAAATCCTGTTAAAGTTAAAAACAAGATTGATGGAACAATTAAGACAAAACCTTTAGAATTATTCCAGTACTTAAATAAGATTGGAGGCGAAAATGGCATTGGCAGACTTGATATGGTAGAAAATAGATTTGTTGGCATGAAGTCAAGAGGGATATATGAGACGCCTGCTGGAACAATATTACACATTGCACATCGTGATATCGAAGGCTTGACAATGGACAGAGAAGTAATGCATCTACGTGATATGCTAATGCCTAAATTTGCAGAGGTTGTCTATTATGGATTTTGGTATTCACCAGAAATGGAATTTTTAAAAGCTGCATTTGACAAAAGCCAAGAGCATGTCAGCGGAATAGTATACTTATCTTTATACAAAGGAAACTGCATGGTTATTGGTAGAGAATCAAAAGAATCATTGTACAACCAAAATTTAAGCAGTATGGATGTTTTAGGAGGTTATAACCAGAAAGATGCTTTAGGGTTTATTAGATTGAATGCTTTAAGATTAAAAGCTAGTTCTATAAGGAACAGGAAGTAAGCAAAATGAAGCATTTAACTTCATTAATTGATTGGAATAGTGCAGATATTTTAAATTTGATTAGCTATGCCTCTAAAATAAAAAAGAATCCTAAAAAATATTACAATATTTTGCACAATAAAACAATGCTCATGATATTTGAGAAACCATCATTAAGAACAAGAGTTTCTTTTGAAGTTGCAATGACTCAACTTGGAGGACATGCAATTTTTATGGAAGCGAAAGATTCTCCTCTGAAAGAAAAAGAATCAATAGCAGATACAGCAAAAGCGTCAAGCAGATATTGTGATATTTTAATGGCAAGAATGTATAAGCAGGAAGATATTGAAGAATTAGCAAATAATGCAGAAGTTCCAGTAATTAATGGGCTAACAAACACTTTTCACCCGTGTCAGATTTTATCAGATTTATTTACAATAAAAGAGAAGAAAAACAAGTTAAAAGGCTTGAAACTAAGTTTTGTAGGAGATGGTAACAACAACATAACACATGATCTACTTCTTGGATGCTCTGCTGTAGGTACGTACATATCAGTAGGATGTCCAAAAGAATTAATGCCGCAAAAATGGATTGTTGATATTGCACTGAAAAAAGCCAAAGTTTCAGGCTCTGAAATAAAGATTATAAATAACCCAAAAGAGGCTGTGGAAAATGCTAATATAGTGTATGCTGATACATGGATGAGTTATCATATACCAAAGAAAGCTTGGAAAAATAGAGTTAAGCTATTAAAATCTTATCAAGTGAATCAAAATCTAATGTCATATGCTAAAAAAGATGCAATCTTTATGAATTGTCTTCCTGCTATGCGTGGCTATGAGCAGACTGCTGATGTCATTGATGGAAAGCAAGGCATTGTTTTTGAGCAAGCAGAAAATAGACTGCATATGCAGAAGGCGATAATATTGAAATTGTTGGGTAAAGTTGAATGAATTCAAAACCTATAGGGATTTTAGCCATACTTGGAGGAAGCTTAATGTGGGCAATAGAGCCTATATTAGCAAAATTATCTTATGTGAATTCGACTTTTCTTGAAACATTTGCAATAAGAATTTTCATTACCTTTTGGGTTTAATACCCCACAGCTTGCTGCGGTTGGGAGCTTCATTTGCAATAGCTTCTGATATTACCACAGGATGCACAAAAGGATCAAGACCAAGCATCATAATCTTGTCCCATTGCTTGTCAATAAGACCATTTGTTAATATTCTCCCCATATAAAGCCATTATTTTCTCTGGTTGCAATTATTGTTTCCAACACCTGAGGATAAAGCCTTAATAGCCCAAATTTAGCTTTATGATATGCAACTCTAGCTGCAGCATTCAACCTCTCTGTTTCCTCTACGCAAAAGTGTTCAAAAATGTAAGGAAAGTGCTTTGCATCAGAGCTGAGCTTCTCTCTTGCTTCTTTATAAACTTCTGCAATGTATTCAATCTTTGCATCCCTAAGCCGAGAACCAATTGGAGCAGCATCTTTCAGTGCCCAAGCTACTGCCATCTCAATTTGTGATATTACCTCAGAAGAAGGGTACAGCGTATTATCTAAATCTGCAAAAATAAAGCGTATGATTGGTTTTCCCATAAGCTAAGAGGGTATCATAGATATTTTAACTTTGCGTATCTCTGGCTCAGTAGAAATCCTAAAGGTAGTGCCAATATGCGAGGCTCTTAGATTATAACTTTTAGCTGACAAGGGGGAAGTCCCTTACGGGGAACGTCAGCCTTGATATTGTACAGCTAAGCCGAGGCATGCACTACCCGAACGAGAGTGAGAGGATTTCTACTAAGCCGCATCTCTATATCTCGGCCCATTATTAAATCACCTAAATCAATTATTTTACACTTTTGTAGTTTTTTAGTGGTGTAGCATATCTTACAAGATTCAAAAACTATATAAACAACCACTTGTTGTAATTTTCTTAATGGTTGCTCATAAGGTTCTTCCCACGCTAAAAGGACT
>CAZBGH010000126.1:0-4561 GCA_964491335.1 uncultured Methanosarcinales archaeon
TTAAGCGAACCTGAACCGATGGCAACCTGAGCAAAAGCGAAGGGACTTTTCAATGGCGCCTAGTTCTAATCTATAGTTAAGCTTTTGCCATTTCCTATATGATTTCCTATATGAAACATAATATTTATATATTAGTATAGAAATATGTATACTAAATATTACCAGAAAGGAAGAAGGATAAAGTGGTAAGTAAAAGCAAAGGTGATTAAAATGGATAGTGATGACATTGACATAGCAGATATTGACATAGCATTAAGCTATAATATAGAATTTGTAGAATTCCTGCACTATATTCTAGAATACTTTTCTCAGGAAGAAAATCCCTTAGTATAAATATTGAAAGAGAGATAGGGGTGTGGAATGGTAGAATACATTATCAGAGATATAGGAATAATAGTAATATTTGCAGCTCTTATAGGGCTAGTTGTAAAATACTTTAAACAGCCTATGATTCTTGCATATATATTTGCAGGTTTAGCAATAGGCCCTTTTGGGTTGAACTTCATCAATGATGAGAAGACTATTATCTCTTTGTCAGAGCTTGGAATAACTTTCCTATTATTCGTTATAGGGCTTGAATTAAATATAAATAAATTAAGAGAGGTAGGTAAAGTAGTTTTAATAGCTGGCAGCCTTCAGATATTTCTAACCTTTATTTTTAGCCTTATTATAGTAAAGCTGATAGGGTTTACATTTATTGAATCAATTTATTTGGCTGTTGTTCTTGCTTTTAGCAGCACTTTGTTAGTAGTTTCATTATTATCTGATAAAAAAGAGATAGATACTTTACATGGAAGAATAATTGTTGGTATACTAGTACTTCAGGATATAATGGTTATTGTTGCCCTTTCATTACTCTCAAATCTCAATAACTTTTCAATTTTTTATATTCCATCCTATCTTGGAAAAGGAATAGTGTTGCTGGCAACTGCGTATATTATGAGCAAATTTTTACTGAATAAACTATTTGATTTTGCTGCAAAGTACAATGAACTACTGTTTGTGACAAGCCTTGGACTATGCTTTATATTTACTATTATAGCAAGTTATTTTGGCTTTTCAGTTTCAATAGGAGCATTCTTAGCAGGAATAATGATAGCAAACCTTCCTTACTCATTAGATCTAACATCAAGGATTAAGAGCCTGTCTGTATTCTTTAATTCTCTGTTCTTTGTATCATTGGGCATTCAAATAGTGCCTTCTACAATAAAAAGCGTATTTATCCCTCTTTTAGTATTATTAGGTGTGACTTTTGTATTTAAGCCATTAACCCTAATCTTGTCTATAAGAGCTTTGGGATATGATAAGAAAACAGCATTTTATTCTGGTATAGGTCTTGGACAAATAAGTGAGTTTGGCCTAATAGTTGTTGCACAAGGAGTATTCTTAGGGCATTTGCAAGCCAGTATGCTCTCTCTTACAATTCTATTAATAATAATAACCATGGCAATCTCTTCGTATGGTGTTAAGTATGACAACCTGATTTATCACAGATATTTTGAAAGGGTGAACTTATTTGATAGGTATTTTAAGCATAAGCAGCAAAAGACAGAGATATCAAAGACAGACTCTGAAATAATTGTTTATGGCTATGAAAATCTTGATCCTAAGCTGATTGATAGGTTTAGAGAGTCTAAAAAAGAGGTCATTATTATAGATAATAACCCAAATATAATCAAGAACCTTAACACCCAGAAAATAAATTGTCTCTATGGAGATATAAGCCAGATAGACATTCTTGAGAAGATTAACTTTGAGAAGGCACAAATAATAATCTCTACAATCTCTGATATATTCAATAACCTTATTCTAGTTAAAAAAACTAGGGAAGTAAATAAGAAGACAGTGATTATAGTTACAGCTAACAAAGTAAAAGATTCTCTGGACCTTTATAACGAAGGAGCAGATTATGTTATCCTACCAAATTATCTTGGTGAAAAACAAGTAAGCCTGATAGTTGAGAGTGTCAATAGGGATATTAATTCAATAGTAAATTCAAAATTAAATCATATAGAAGAACTAAGAATAAAGGAGTATCAACAAAGAAAATTATACGAGCAAGACACCATGATGGTTGAAATAGATGCTTTCCTAAGAAATATTACTGATAAGATAAGCGAAGGGAAGAAGGCTGCAAGCAAGGTACATGGCAAGGTTCAAATGACAGCTGTGGAAACATTAGTAACTGCCCAGGATATACTAAATGAAGTTAGCACTGATATAAAATCATTGGTTAAAGTTGAAGACCCTAAGAAGTTACATATTGAAGAGCACCATGAGCTGTTTGAAGGTAAGAAGGAAGAGGCTAGGAAAGAAGAGGAAATTTTAGAGGTTGAAGTTAAAAAGTAAAATAACTAATGTAGCCTATAACCATAATATTTAAATAGTGTAGCCTATAACCGCATTGTATGGTATATTTAGAGAAGTTCAAGGTTAAAGGGAAAACATATTTCAAGTTAGTCCATACTATAAGAAAAGGTAAAAGTCTAACTCACAAGATAAAGTACATAGGCAAAGAGCTGCCACCAAAAGAGAGACTAAACCAGTTAAAAATTGAATTTCTAAGGCAATTGCATAGACAGAAGTATAAGTACCTTTCTTCAAAAGATGTTGAAGACATAGAAAACAAGAAAATAGGGTACAGGAAAGAGCTAAAGTCTTTGAGCTATATGGAAAAGGAGAAACAGCTTAAAGAGTTTATAATAAGGTTTACATATGACAGCAGCAAATTAGCAGGAGTTCCCGTAACATTGAGGCAAACCTATTTAATATTGAAAGATGGCATAATGCCTAAAGACATTAAAAACCTCAGAACTGTAAAGGAATTGGAAAATCATGAAAAAGGCATAATAGCAATAACAAAATATAAGGGAAAACTTGACTTAATATTTATAAAAAAACTTCACTTAATACTATTTTCTGGCGTAGATAACAGTATAGCAGGAAAATTAAGAAATGAGCTAAAAAGGGATGTAAAACTAGCTGCAACCCCTTATGTGCCTCCAAAATGGTATGAGGTAAAGAAAGAATTAGATAATTTTCTTAAATGGTATAAGTATGAGAACAGAAGGCTTCATACATTAGAGTTAGCAGCTTTAGTGCATTTAAAGCTCATTTCAATTCAACCTTTTGTGGATGGAAATAGCAGGCTCTCAAGATTGTTTATGAACTGGATTTTATGGAAAAAGGGCTATCCATTAATAGACATACCAATTGAAGATTTGGAGAATTATTACAATGCCCTTGACAAATACCAGATGGAAAAAGAAGAGAAGCCTTTTATTAACTACATTAAAGGACTTTATCTTAAAAGTGAATAAATTAGTTGTAAAAATAATTTCTCATAACTTATCTATTGTTAATCAATAATTATAAATATATGGAAGTTAAAGATTAAGATATGGTAGCTAAAAGATACTTAGCTTTATCTATTGTTTCTATTATCATAATTTTTATATTACCATTTGCAATATTAGCACATGAAGAAGAAACTGAAGATCAAACTGAGGATCATATGGCAGAGCCAGAAACAATTTACCACAAGATTCTTGATAATATAATGATTATTCTAGTTATAATAGCAATTATATTAGTGATATTGACAGCTTTCTACTATTTTAGGAGTAAGAAACCCAAAATTAGCAAGATTATCACTTATTGGATAGCACTGGGAATACTTCTAGGATTAGGGTATAGCGCTGTTTATTATTTAGAATCAGGGGTTATAGAAAGAGGCTTAATTATATGTGAAAATACTAACGATAACACTAAAGAATGTAGCCTTGCCATACATATTCATGCAGATATGGATGGAAGTATTTGTGGAAAAGAGCTCAAGATGCCACTACAAAAAGGAGATCCTTTAACAGAGCCTCATACTCACACAGAAAGAAATAAAATCCATTGGGAAGGCAAGTTAAAAGTAGATAAAAATACTAAAGAAGTTATTGATAAAACTCCTCTGAGGATAGGAACATTCATGGATGTGATGGGAGTAAGATTTACAGAAAATTGCTTAGGAGATAAATGTAATGGTGATTTATGTAATGATAAGGCTGGCAAGCTGGTAATGCTAGTAAATGGAGTGCCTAACACTGAATATAGAGAATATGTATGGAAAGATGGTGATAGGTTTATATTAAAGTTTGAGTAAATTAATTGGAAATATAAGGCTAATTCTTTCATTTATAATTATTAATAAGATATGGTAGAGTAGGGTCGTTGCTGATTCTCAGGAAGCCACTCTCATACAAAGATGCCAACAAAATTCTGGACGGATTTAGAGAGCTAGGAAAGGCTGCGAGGACAATTTATATTCTTGAATACGGAAGCAGCAAGGAATTAAGAAGAATGGTGCAGCTTGCATGCAACAAGTCTGAGAGGTGGCACAATTTTCAGAAATTTGTATATTTTTGGCACCCTTTACCTAGTAAAAGTAAGCCTTTTTGCATTTTAGCCAATTTTCCTCTCGTTAAATTGCCTGAGGATTTCTACTAAGCCCAAAAAAAGGCTCTGTAGAAAATCTCAATAAATCTAGCCCCTAAATTGTAGGCTATCAACC
>CAZBGH010000127.1:0-4498 GCA_964491335.1 uncultured Methanosarcinales archaeon
AATCTTGTGCAGCAAGTTGGAGGCGGTGGAAATTTAATAACAGGAGATGGGTATTATAGAGAGTATAACGAGTTAAATCAGTTAATTAGAATTAGGAATGGAAGTAACAGCACAGGTAATATTCTAGAGGAACATACTTATGACCCTAATGGAGATAGAATAAAAATAAAGAGATTTGATGCTGCCAATACAACAATCTATACTCCTTATAGAGAATGGACGCAGATAAGAAATTCTTCTGGAACTTATGATTTTACTTATATTTATGATGGCTCTATTTTAGTAGCTAGAATTAATCCTGATGGAAGCAAGCATTATTTCCATGATGACCATTTGGGAAGCGTATCTTTGATCACAAATCAAAGCGGGGCTATCATAGAGCAGACCTTTTTTGAGCCGTTTGGCTCTGTTATGGCTGGAGGTACTGCTGAGGATAAGCTGTATACTGGACAGTTCTCTGATGAACTAACTAACCAATATTATTATGGTGCAAGGTACTATATACACTCTAGGGGGCAATTCGGACAGCCCGACTCAGTTATAGCCAATGTATATGACCCTCAGAGCCTAAACAGGTATTCTTATGTACTAAATAATCCGTATAAGTACATTGATCCGACTGGTAAAGAACCTGTTAAAGATGAGGCTGGTACAAGAAATCAGGCAAAGGAAGGGGAAGACAAAGTGATTAAAAAACTTAAAGATGAAGCTGCTAAATCTAATAAGAAACTCACTGCTCAGGAGATAAATAAAAAATTGGCAGAATATTATAGAAGTCAATATAAAAGAGATAATACTCCTCGATATATTTATACTACCCAAAAAGGATGGATTGATTTATATCATTATTATAGTGCAGCATCACTCTCCTCAAGAGTTGGAGCAGGAAATACTAGAGATGCAGGCTATATTGTAGAATTAGCTCAAGGTATTTCTGCAATATTTACCCTTTTTGGAAAAAAAGGCCAGGAGGATAGTTTTTTTGCAATTGATGATATACCATCAAATAGCGCTGGCACTGTTCAGGGAGAAGCAACAAAAGCTATGTCAGCTGATGAAGCAAGAGCTTATATTGAGCAACAATTTGAAGAAATGGGCGCAACAAATCCAACGAATGATCCTGCATATAATAGATTAAATGATGCTTACTCAAACTCTTACAGTGATAGAGCTTATAAGGTACCTTGGATTTTCCCATTTAAAGTTCCTGGGTGGTGGCCATGAAAAAGAAAATTTATTTCTCAATTTTGTATAGTGTATATCTTCTTTTAATTGGATACTTAATTGAGAGAGGATATCATGACTTAAGTGGAAGTAATTTTATTTTAAACTTTATCGGTCTTATCATATTTGGTATATTTAATATTGCATTAGCGATTTTTATTATTGGAGTTATCATATCTCTTTTTGGTTTAATCTTTCATGGATTTCGTGTTAAAATTTTAAAAAATAAAGTTAAATTTGTATTAGCATTAATTTTAATATTACCACCTTTAATTGTTGCTAATGTAATTAAAGAAATAAATATTACTTCTACTGAACAAAAAGCAGAAAAAATTATTGAAGAGCTTAATAACTATAAAACTGACGTTGGTTATTATCCAGATGAACTTCAAACTTTAATTCCAAAATACATTGATATTCTTCCAAAGACTGAAAACAATAACGATTTTGGATATTATTCTTATAATTCGACTTTTGTATTGTATAATCCAGATTATTGGGGCAGTTATCGATATGATTCAAAATTAGGTACCTGGGAGTGGAGAGATTAAAGGGCAGAAAGTAGTTGAGGTGTTTAAGATGAATAAAATGTTAAAAATTGTTTTAGAATTAATAATGATGTATATAAGCCTTATAATTTCTTATACTTTAATAATTGGTTTTGCTTCTTATATTCTAGGATGGTTGGGAGACGTCGATATATTAGCTTATTTCTTATTATCTCTCTTAGGCTCAAGTGTTATTTCCATTCCACTCTTTGGAGTATTTAAAATATTAACTATGTCACATTTTTTAAAAAATTTCGCAAATAATTTAATAGTAATTATTGTTTCCAGTTCATTATTTAGTCTATGCGTAATTGTTTTACAGAGACCTTATAATTCAATAATTCGTCTTTTTGTTGAACCTATTAGCACACTATCTTTTATTATCCTTCTAATAATGTATATTTTTACGTATATATTGATTTTGGTAATACTCAGAATTGTTTATTCTTTTATCAAAAACTTAAGAAAATGATAGCTAAACTAAGATATCAAACTACGGGAAAAGTTGATTTTGATAAATGGAGTTATAACAATGTAGGTCTAAGTTTTAGTTTAGAGCAAAACCCATATTTCAACGCCACTAATCCAAACCTAATTAACTCGTCAGATGGCGTTAATAAAACATTTTACACCTATGGTCCTCTAGCTAGAGTTACAAAAGTAATTGGTCCTGACGGTACAGCTATAGTAATAGACTTTAATCATTGGGTTATAACAGCTTACGACCAAAACAACCACAGAAAACAGTATTTGTTAGATGCTTATAATAGGATAAAGAATGTAGTAGAGTATAATTGGGATGATATAGTAAGGAAGGATGAGGTTTATAATACGAGCTACACTTATGACACAACTGATAACTTAGTTTATATCAATGATAGCCTAGGTAATGAGTTCAGGTTTAGATATGATTCTTTAGGTAGAAAAATCCAGCTAGAGGACCCAGACATTGGCACTTATACTTACAAATATGACTTAGCAGGTAATCTTATACAGCAAAATGGAGGAGGCGGAAATCTCATTACAGGTGATGGTTACTACAGAGAATACAATGAATTAAATCAATTAATTAGTGTTAGGAATGGTAGCAACAGTACAGGGAATATTCTTGAGGAACATACTTATGACCCTAATGGAGATAGAATAAAAATAAAGAGATTTGATGCTGCCAATACAACAATCTATACTCCTTATAGAGAATGGACGCAGATAAGAAATTCTTCTGGAACTTATGATTTTACTTATATTTATGATGGCTCTATTTTAGTAGCTAGAATTAATCCTGATGGAAGCAAGCATTATTTCCATGATGACCATTTGGGAAGCGTATCTTTGATCACAAATCAAAGTGGTGCTATTATAGAGCAGACGTTTTTTGAGCCTTTTGGGTCTGTTATGGCTGGAGGTACAGCCGAGGATAAGCTGTATACTGGGCAATTTAGCGATGATTTGACTGGGCAGTATTACTATGGTGCTAGGTATTATCTGGTTAATCCTCCTATCTTTATAAGTGCAGACCCGATAATACAACAAGTGTATGATCCACAATTTTTGAATCATTACTCATACGCCAGAAACAATCCTTATAAACTAATAGATGTTGATGGTAGGGAAGTTTATGCTATATTACAAGATACAAATATTCTCGGTGTTAATACGGGGCATATTGAATTTGTAGTGAAAGATCCAACCCAAGGTGGTTATAGATTCTATTCTAACAAAGGACCAAATTCTGATAATAGCAAATATGTAACCTATGCAAAGTCATTATTCGGGGCTTATAAATCTGAATATAAAACTGTTCCCGAGAATGCCGAATCGCCTGGTGTCAGTAAACCTGAAGCGTTCCCTAAGAGTTACAGAGATTGCTTTTGTATTGAAACAACAGAAGATCAAGACAGGCAAATAATTGATAAAGCTAATGAAATCGTGTCAAACCCTGAAACATATTGGCCAAGAAGCGATAATTCACAAGATTTCGTAATTGATTCACTTAGTGCAGGAGAAATAGATATTGAAAGAAAATTTTTACCAAAGAACACATTTGAAGAAGCAAAAAAGAATTTAATTGATAATTACAAAAATTTGAATTCAAATCAGCGTAATGTTGATAAAACAAAGAGTGGTAACTCTGGAAGTGGTGGGGGAAGTGGAGGTTCCTCAAAACTTAAATGTTACCAAACTTGCACTAGTAGCTGTACGGTACAGGGCAAATGTACTACAAGTTGTAAAACTAGATGTACAATATGAAATAAAAGTTGATGAGAAAAAATGAAAAAATTTGATTTAAGTTTTTTAATGAGAAAGATTTTAGAGCCAAGTGTTTTTTTGGTAATCTTTGTAATACAATATATAGCCCTCTTTGGATGGTCTGTTATAATTTATGGTATCTTGGAAAGTATCTTTCTGGAGTACAGTCCAAGTGGAAATACCGCAATTTTCCTTTTTGGTGTGCTGAATTTATTACTAGCTGGTTTAATATCTGGAGTTAGCATTTTAATATACTTCAGAACAAAAAAAATAATCTTATTTTGGATTATTTATACTATATTTAATATTTTTCTATTTTTAATTAGTAGTTACATATTTAGAGATTTAGTTATTTAGTCGTTAAAATAAGTAGCACCCCATGGAGGCAACATGGGATGTGGCAAGCCACTGATATAACAAGCAAAATAGGGGTGTATAAAATCAATTATAAAAGATTTATTTGGATTATAGCAATT
>CAZBGH010000128.1:0-4487 GCA_964491335.1 uncultured Methanosarcinales archaeon
GACCCTGATATAGGCTCTTATTATTATAAATATGACGTTACTGGAAATCTTGTGCAGTAAGTTGGAGGAGGAGGAAATTTTGTTAGTGGTGACGGATATTATAGGGAATATAACGAACTTAATCAATTGATTAGAGTAAGAAATGGTTCTAATTCAAGTGCACCAATTTTAGAAGAATACACATCTGACCCTTATGGAGACAGAGTTAAAATTAATAGGTATGATTCTGCAAATACTACTGTTTATACGCCATATAGAGAGTGGACGCAGATAAGAAATTCCTCTGGAGTTTATGACTTTACATACATTTATGATGGCTCAACTTTAGTAGCTAGAATTAATCCAGATGGAAGTAAGCATTATTTCCATGATGACCATCTTGGAAGTGTCTCTTTGATCACAAATCAAAGTGGCGCAATAATAGAGCAAACTTTCTTTGAGCCGTTTGGCTCTGTTATGGCTGGAGGTACTGCTGAGGATAAATTGTATACTGGGCAGTTTGCTGATGAATTGACTGGACAGTACTATTATGGCGCTCGATATTACATACCTATAAGGGGACAATTTGGGCAGGCTGACCCAATAATTCAGAGTGCATACAATCCCCAAGCACTAAATAGATACTCTTATGTGTGGAATAATCCTTATCTCTATATAGATCCTGATGGTAGATTAGTTGTTACAAAACAAGAATTCTACAAAGGAGAAGAGATTACAAGTATATCTGAAGATGGTTTTTATATTGGAAGAGTTGCCTCAGCAATACAACAGACTATTACTTTTCCTTCTCATTTTGAAGGTGGCCAAGATGTTTCAATTACTCAGTACGATTATGTTGTACAAAGAGGTTCTAAATTAATAGACCAATACGGAAACGATTATATAGGTGAATATTTCGAACCTAAAGAGTATTTGAGTGAAATTACTCTTAGGAATCAAGAAAGAGTATTTAAGCAAGAAAATCTAGATTTGGCACTAGCATTGGCATACGACGCAACAAGTGGACTATCTAGTATCGTCAAAGGAACTAATTTTTTTAAAGTCCTTAGTTCAGCAGGTTCTGGAGGTTCTATCCTTGCTGGAATTCGAAGTGGCGATAAAGCAGATTATGTTGGAGCAGTTCCATACCTTGCTACAGCTTCTTGGTATTTTCTCAAAGATTATAATGGGTATCGGCCTTATACACAGATCAAAGAATATAAAGGAACTTATAAAATAGGGAGAATCGGAGGAGGGGAAGTAGTAGTTGGATCAGATGGCAGTACAGAAGTAAGATGGGGTAAATATGGACGAGGAGATACAGAAAATTACTGTATAAAGGAATGTGACAAATAGGTGATTGCGTATGACAAATAAATCAAATTCTAAAGAAATAAGGTTGTTTATTAACACCACAAAGAAGAATTTGCTAGTCAATTTGGGAGTAAGTCTAATTATGGCGATTATACTATCTTATATTTCTTCTTTAAAAGGATGGGGTAGACCATGGATATTCTTTATATTTTTTCTTTTCTTTTATGTTCTATTTAGAATCGGCGAATTTTTATTCACTGGAAAATCGCTCACTTATTCTCCTCTTCTAACTTACGTTGATGAGGGAAGGGCAGCTTTTTTATTTTTTTTACTTAATATTACAATATTGATTTTATTGATTATTGCATTTATTATTATAAATCCAAAATGATACCAACTCTAAAATTAAAAACAATAGAACTGGATAGTTTTGATAAATGGAATTACGAAGGATTAAACAGAGTTACCTCAGAACAGAACCCATATTTTGAAGTTGGAAATAGTAACTTTTCAACTGCAACAAACTCTGCTAATAAAACATTCTATACATACGATCCTCTTAGCAGAGTTACAAAAGTAATTGGTCCAGATGGTACAGTCATAGTTATTGACTTCAACCATTGGGTTGTTACTGCGTATGATCAGAATAATCATAGAAAGCAATATTTGCTTGATTCTTATGACAGAATAAAGAATGTAGTAGAGTATAATTGGGATGGTATAGTTAGGAAGGATGAGGTTTATAACACAACTTACCAATATGACACTACAGATAATTTAGTTTATATCAATGACACTCTAGGAAATGAGTACAGATTCCGTTATGATTCTTTAGGTAGAAAAGTCGAACTTAATGACCCTGATATAGGCACTTATTATTATAAATATGACCTTACTGGAAATCTTGTGCAGCAAGTTGGAGGCGGTGGCAATCTAATAACTGGAGATGGATACTACAGAGAATACAATGAACTGAATCAGCTAATTAGAGTAAGGAATGGGAGTAATAGCACTGGCAATATTCTAGAAGAGTATACCTATGACCCTAACGGAGATAGGGTTAAAATTAGGAGGTATGATTCTGCTAATACTACGGTTTATACACCATATAAGGAATGGACAAGAATAGTAAACATCTCTGGAAGTTATGACTTTACATACATTTATGATGGCTCAACTTTGGTGGGTAGAATTAATCCTGATGGAAGTAAGCATTATTTCCATGATGACAATCTGGGAAGTGTCTCATTAATCACTAATCAAAGTGGAGCAATAATTGAGCAGACGTTTTTTGAACCTTTTGGACTTGTGGAAGAAGGAGGGACTGCAGAGGATAAGTTGTATACTGGACAGTTTAGTGATGACGCAACAGGACAATACTACTATGGATCTCGTTACTACTTACACATTCGAGGGCAATTTGGCCAACCCGACCCAATAATAAAAAGTGTTTATGACCCTCAAACTCTAAACAGATACTCGTACGTAAGAAACAATCCGTACATAAATATAGATCCTACTGGTAATATTTTCTTAAGCATTAATCCATTTTCTTTAGTACTAGGTCAAAATACTGCAACTTATAATCCATGGAGTAATCCTATTTTAGGACAAAAAGAATTTGCTCTTAAACCTGGAGAGCAAGCTTTTAGACAAGGAAAAATTGTTGAGCAATACAGAGAACAAGGATATAAATTTCCGGAAGAATTTCCAGAAGGCCATTGGATTAGAAATTTACTTGATAAGTTTAGATTTAGAGGGATGGGAAGAGAAAGTCCTGATGGAACTGCTGATATTGCAAGATGGGATGATCCTCATGGAAAATATCCCTATAAACACGTTAACAAGGTTAAATACCAAAATATTGACAACAAACCTACTATAGTTAGTCCCCCTGGTTCTGATCCCCATACACCCTTTTATTCTAACTTAATAGCTTCATTTGTTCAACGATTAACAAACGGTCGAAGTGGCGGTGGAGGGGGTGGACCAACGAGTAATTCAAATGGGTACTTTATAAATCCAAGGACAGGAGCTAAAGTACCATTATTGCCTGGGGAAGGATACAATCCAAAAAAA
This sequence comes from uncultured Methanosarcinales archaeon, assembly GCA_964491335.1. GTDB lineage: Archaea > Nanobdellota > Nanobdellia > Woesearchaeales > JACPIF01 > JACPIF01. The sequence continues at coordinate 3,373 of CAZBGH010000128.1, forward strand.
GATGAGATAACACACTAAATGCGGAGGAGTGAAACATGAAAGAAAGATATACAATCATAATTTGGGAAAACAAACATGGTAAGAAATTCTTAGATACAAAGAAAAGGGTACTTTTAGTTGAAATTCGTGTTAAGGACGAGGATAAAAGATTTGAACAAAACGATATAGATGATTTTATTATGAGACTCAGTTTAAATCCAGATTATTATGATAATCCATATTCAGGAGTTGATAGCCAGTGTTTTAGCTCTAATAAAGATTATGATTTAAGTTTCTTCTTTGTTGAGAAGGATAATTCAATAAAAATGTCAATCGTTTCACAAAATAAGAAAGCTAAGAAAAAGTTATATGAAATACTAAAAAATTTTGGTGGGAATTCAAAAGTAATTACACTTTAAATTGAAGTATATCGCATCCCGTGGTGACAACATGGGATGTAGCACAGCTGCCTGATTAACGTATCCGATGACTATTGATGACTTATAGGGATTTTTGTTTTTGGTCACTATCGTTTGGCAGGACGATATACCTACTTTTATAAAAATCCGCCTGCCACAGCTGGTACAGATTATATGCAGCGGATAACAGCATCGTTGTTAAGGACAGTAAATTCAACTATGACGGTCAATCACACGGATTGAATCCGCAAAAGGGTAACCTTACACATGTAGAGAACTGGTTAAATACATCGCAGAATCAAATCATTCAGTATGAATATAATAATTTTGGAAATATAGTGAAAGAGATAGATCCTCTAGGCAGAGTTACTCAGTATATTTACGGTTTCAGAGATACAACTTATACTTATGTAGACAGAGTTCTTAATCCTTTAAGTCATGCAATAGATTATGAATATGATTTAGGGACTGGGAATATTCTAAAGATTACTAAAAGTAATGTACAATACAATAACCACTATGATCAGTTTGGTAGATTAATCAAAGAGGTCCAACCATACGATAGCGTTGACTTACCCACCAAAACATACGTTTACAGCTTTGATGGTGTAGCACCTGAATCTATATTAGTAAAACAAAAAACCACATCTAATAAAACATTGAATACTTACTTCTTCCATGATGGCTTTGCTAATCTAGCGCAATTAAAAAGAAGCT
>CAZBGH010000129.1:0-4474 GCA_964491335.1 uncultured Methanosarcinales archaeon
AACGTTGCAAGTTATAATTATATTAATAACTCGTGATTTAGTTGTGGCTTCCTAATATTCAACAACAAATAATGCATAAATCCTAATTACTTTGTTGGTTGACTATATCTAGACAAACACTCAATTTTCGTCACTAAATTAGTATAATTTTAGAATAGAAAAATATATAAAATACTCTTTAATTAATAAGTCACTATAGAATATTAGGGATCTTTATGAATACGCCTACGAATAATTGCTTAATAAGAGTAGAATAATATGAAGAATTAAAATGTAGCAAACTAGAGAAAGTGAGTAGAGGCAGTATTTCTATGGATAATGAAAGAGAGCAACAATATAGAGATATAGTTAAAGCAAACTTAGGGAATGTTGTATATTCTACATTTATTCCAGAGCTAGGTTTTCCTTTTCATGGTAAGGTAAGAGATATCTATGACAGAGGAGAGTCATTAGTGATGATAACAAGTGATAGAATCTCTGCTTTTGATATAGTTCATGAAAGAGGTGTTCCATTTAAAGGCGCTGTTCTTAATGCTCTTTCCTTATTTGGTTTTAAATTAAGTGAAGATATTGTCCCTACTGCTTTAATTTCTGCTCCAGATCCTTATGTCCATGTTCAAGAAAAGCTTGAAAATATAGGGTTTGAGTGTGTTGTGCGTGGATATGTGTGGGGCTCAATGGCAGAGGCTTATGAAAATGGTTCTAGAGACATCTGCGGTATTTCATTACCAGAAAAATTACTCAGATATGAGAGATTAGATGATACTTTATTTACACCTACTACTAAAGCTCCAGGACCGTATCACGATGAGCCAGTTACCTTAGATCAGATGATTAATGGATTCCAAGCAAAATATGGATGGGTTGATGGTTTAGCTACTAACTATGGAATAGAAAAGGCTAAACAAATAGTATTAGATGTAAGAGCCATATCTGTAAGGTTATATAAAAGAGCTCATAAGCATGCATTATCACAAGGTCTAATTTTTGTAGATACAAAATTTGAATATGGTATAGACAAAGATGGTAGAGTAAAATTAATTGATGAAGCTCTCACACCAGATTCTTCCAGACTAGTTGATTTAGGTGAATACAAAGAAAAATGGGCTATCATTGTTTCGTTAATGCAAGATGATAAATTTAGAAATGTTTCAGAACTGTTGAAAGAGAAACCAGATTTAAAAATAACTGAGATTTCTAAGGAGTTTGTAAGAGATAGGCTAAGAGAACGTGGATATAAACATGGAGATACTACACTTCCTCAATTGAGTGATGATGATGTTATAGAAACGAGTTTAAGGTACATAAAGGCTTATGAAAGATTTACAGGGCAAAAATTTGATTTTGTAAGAAGTGAGTTATCAGCTGGAGCCAGGTTAATGAACAACTTAGTACAAACAGGGGTTTTACAGGGATATTGTGCTATAATCGTTGCTGGGTCTGCTTCAGATAAGCCCCATATAGAAAAAATTATTAAATCACTTCGAGAGTATAATATCCCATTTCAAGTAAGGATACAGTCTGCTCATAAACAGGATGTTCCTACACTTGTAAATTTTTATGATACTAATAGTTTAGAGCCCTTGGCATGGATAGCTGTTGCAGGAGGCACAGATGCTTTGTCAGGGAGTACTTCTTTCCACTCAATTTATCCTACAGTAAGTTGTCCTCCTGATGGGTTAAACACAAGCTGCCTAGCAAATCCTCCTGGTAGCTCAAATTCTACAATAATTAATCCTCGGAACGTAGGGAAACATTTGGCACAGATGTGGAGCCATATAAACCCAAAACTTGTAAGGAGAATTAAAGAACTGAATAAGGAAAAACTACAAGAGCTTGAGGCAGCAGATGCATTAACAAGAGAAGGAAGATTAGAAGAGCTAGCTAATTAAGGATGTAAAAAAGAGGTATAAGTAAATAAAAGTATAATAATATCATAAAAATAAATAGGAAATAGGTAATGCACACTAGCTCTAAAGTATAAAAAATTTGTAAAAATAGTAAAAAGAGTACCATGTACCCATAATTTATGTATCCATGATTGATATATTCATGTTGCCTTATAGTTTTTGACAGAAAGAAGTGAAACAATGGTTAAATATGTTAAAGGGCTTGATGACGTTGAGAGGAGTATTAGAGAATTTGTTCTTGACACAGGATTAATTACTGAGCATAACCTAGTATCTAATGTAAGTATAAGATCAAAAGCTTATAGAACAAAATATCTAGAACAATCTAAATGTATAAAGCCATACAAACAGAATACATAAGAAATAAACTCACTTTTATTGCATTATATACTATAGTATAGTTAAATATTTAAACTTAGAAATATAACTCCTTCGTTTATATATGCTATATGCAATGTAAGCTATACAATATAAGGGCAGATCCAAACTGTTTTTATAACAATTTTTATATAAAGTATTAATAACCAAAATAACGATACGTTTATAAAAGAAACCTAATTATCATGTACTAGAGGGATAGAATCAAGGTGACACTATCTTAATCTGTTAATCAAAAGTTAGTAGTAGGTTCTTAAAAGAGAAAATGGCTAAATATCATAGTACCCAAAATTATTATGCCCTTTGTTTAGATATGGATGGGACTGCCTTAAGTAGGAGGCATGAACTTTCTACAGACAATTTAAGAGCTCTTCACACAATTAGTCCCTATTTAACCATTATTCCTACATCCGGGAGAGCAAGGATTTCATCAGAGCAAGTATTTGAGCGTAAATTTGACGAACAGCCATTATACAAATTTGATACCCCAATAGTTATTGCTTTTAATGGTACACTCATTTATAGAAATGGAGCTTTAATACATGCAAATCCAATAAAAGGCACAGCTGCTGATGATATTCAAGGATTTGTTCAGAGAGAATTACCAAAAACTGTGGTATTAGTTAGATATTCTTATGACAATGCTTTTGCACAGGTAACTAATGAAAACGAGGGTAGATTTAGACCATATGCAGAAAAAAATAGGCATGTGCAGATGGAAGCAGTAGAGTCACTCCAGAGAGGTGGGACCCCCCCAAAATTTATTGTTTTAGCAAAAAGTAAACAGGATATAGAGCCTTTAGTAAATATGCTGAGAGGGAGAGAGGACCTTTATATAACCTGGTCCGGATCTGATGATGAACCACAACTAGAGATTATGAGTGCAGGTGTGAATAAACTAGACGCTGTTCAAAGGTTAATAGAATATGAAAATGGATTACCTCTAAATAAAAAATTAATTCGTAGGAGTGTTACCCCATTGGGGCTAGAGCATTTTGTGACAATTGGAGACTCAGATAATGACTTCGAAGTATTAGCTAACTCTGGCTTAAAAATCGCTCCAAGAAATGCTACTCAAAAAGTTAAGGGCATTGAAGGGATAATAACTACAAGGAGCAGTAACGATGAAAATTGTGTAGCAGAAGCTGTTGATCAATACATAATGCCTAGACTACATGGGGATGGGGATCCTAGGAGGCAAAATCATAACCCCCCTAGATTAGTACCTGCATAAGTTTAGTATGTGCCTAGTTTTATAGGCTATTACTTGTACCTTGTATTCTCTATCCATCTATTTTCTGTATAACTATGCTAGAGATGATGGTTCTAGTCACCCTTTCCTCAACCGTTCTCCAAATTCAGTTCTATCAGATTAACAATTAATTCTTTTATTCTCAAATGAATATTTAATAAGTAATAGACTATTACTGGGTCATTATTGGGAAGTTTGAATAAAGTAGGAATAATTAAATCTAAAGATTTAATCTTCATAAATAACTCGTTCAACTTAACTTTATCATAATTGTAATAAAGTTCAAATAATTCAAATAAATTTTGGTTAACTGTCTCGAAGCTCTCGAATATAGAGTTATGGACTCTACCTGGTTTTGGCTCATAATATGTACTCATAAGACTATATTGGTCCGCCATGTCCTCCAGCGACCTAATAAAATGATAGTAGAAAGCTGTCTTTTTTAAATCAAACTCTCCTTTTGTCAAAAGTAGTCTACAGCAGAAATTAGTGAATTTATTTATGCTTCTATCCCTTATATACATATCACGTAAAGCATGACTATCTTTTTTCCTCACTGCTTCTACCGAGTCAGTAGCAAGTGAAGATATGATAGAAAAACTCCTTCTCAATGCAGTATCAAACCCTGCTGTATCATTTCCTGATAAATCTTTTATTATAAACAGATTCCGTTCCTGCTTAATAATTTCATAGCCTATTGTCTGCCCATCTAATGTCTTATTTATGTATTCCAGAAGTTCTGGATTTTTAGCAGAGTCATAATTGATCTTTATTTCATCAACCCCTGCCCTAAATGATACTGTAATGTATCTTTCTGTGATGTTCTTAAGATGAGGAGGATTAATTTCTACTGTACCTTTATCCATGTTATTCTCAGTGGAAATCACAACCTTATTTCCTTGCTCTTCTACCTCAATCTCATCACCTTTTTTGA
>CAZBGH010000130.1:0-4441 GCA_964491335.1 uncultured Methanosarcinales archaeon
ACAGCATGAATTTTGGGGATAAAATAAAGAAATTTGAATATGCCTCAATGCTTGGAATAGGATTTGCGTATCTAGCTTTAAGGGAGAATGAAAAGTTTCAATTTGCAACTTTCTCTGATAAAATAGAGATATTCCAGTCAAGGAGAGGTATGTCTCAGCTGGTAAATATGGTTTATACCCTTAATAACACAAAAACTAAAGGATTTTCTAACCTAAGAGATGCAGTTTCTCAGTATAAGAAGGTTATAGGCAGTAAGGCATTGATAGTAATTATATCAGATTTCTTGTTCAAAATTGAAGATATTATTGAAACTTTGTTTTATCTTGGTGATCATGAGATAAAAGTAATACAGGTGTTAGACCCTATTGAGAAAGAGCTTAAGTTGGAGGGTGACTACACATTAAAAGACAGTGAAACAACAGATACGTTAAGAGCTTTTATTAGTCAAAGGATGAGGATAGAATACATGAAAAAACTTGAGGCACACAGTTTGAGAATACATGAAGCCTGCATTAAACTTGGTATAGGTTATTATCTTGTAACAACAGAGACCCCTATTTTTGATGCTTTCTATAGCGTGCTAGAAAGATGAGCAATCTTAATGCAGAGAGCTACTAGAAGTGAGTATGCATTTTATAGTGTGCTGAAGAGTTGAAGAGAAAATATGAGCAAATTTATTGCTTATATCCGAGTTTAGGAGAGAATATATCTATTATTAATTCTCTTATAGCTATTAATTATTTTAGAGTATCTTATTGAGAAACCTATTTATTTGTATCACTTCTTACCAAAAAACGTATACCCAATAATCTTATAAGCTAGTTTTGCAACTAGAAAGTTTGGGGCATGATAGCCTGGAATAGGGGCAAGTTCTACTATATCAAAGCCTACAACATTCTTTTTATTGCAGACTTTTCTCATAAGCTCAAGCACTTGATACCATCCTAAGCCTCCTGGCTCTGGTGTTCCAGTTGCAGGCATTATTGATACGTCAAGACAATCAATATCAATTGAGATATATACATTCTTTGTAAGTTTAGAAACTGCCTGATCCATCCATTTATTATCATGGTTAGTCATAATATCCTTAGCAAAGTAAATATTGCCTAACATTTTCCTTTTCTTTATTAACCTAGCTTCCTCATCACTCATACTTCTAACACCAACCTCAACAAAGTTTGGACAGACATCAAGAACCCTTTTTAATGAGCATGCATGATTAAATTTATCATTATCATAGGTGTCCCTCAAATCAGCATGCGCATCAAGGTAGAGGACACTTAAATCTGGATATTTTTCTTTGCATGCTTTAGCAGCTCCCCATGTAATAGAGTGCTCTCCTCCAAATATTACTGGAAATTTATTATCGAAAATAACCTTTTTTGTATCTTGATATAGATATTCAGCAGTTTTTTCTGCATTACTATCTACTTTTGTTGGGGCAAGAGTTGTTATACCACTAGTTGAAAAATTTTGAGCAAGCTCTTCATCATACAATTCCATATTTTTTGAGGCATTAATTATAGCTTGGGGGGCTTTAGAAGTTCCTTTTCCATAAGTTACAGTACCCTCAAATGCAACTAAAAGTACTGCAACCTTTGCCTTTTCATAATTAGAAAATTCTTCTTCTAAACCACCATAATTATTTGGATATGTCATTTAGATACACCTAAGAAATAGAGAAGATTTAAAAATTTATTCTTGTATTACAGGATAAACATAATCCCTAAACCCAATAGCCACTATTGCTGTCCCAAACCTCTTTTTTGGAATAAGACTTCTGCTTTGTATCCTAATATCCTTTAGTTCATAATCTTCTGAAAAACCATTTGTGTAGAGCTCTTTCAAACTTGCATGTAAACTTTTTCGTGCCTCTGGTTCATCTTCATGACCACTATATTCACAAACAAGACCACCATATTTCTTGCCAGTGATCTTATGATAAAGCCATCCATAAATTATTCCAGCTGTCAGCCTTTTTCCTTTTTCACCATTTGATACTGCCATAATAGTTTCCATGACAGAGCCATGAATAATTTCTTCATTTTTAGGCTTAGAAGTTTCTTCTGCAATTGCTGGGAGTATTGATGAGTACACCATTATATTATATTGCTCTATACCAGCTTCTTTCAACGCTAGATGATAAGATCCTGCATGGATTGTTATATCACTTTCTCCAACACCAGATGTCCAGAAAAATTTCCTAGGGATCCTATTTCCAACTATTACAGAACTTTGCTTCCTTATTTTTAGATCATAATGTTTTGTAAGCAAAGTCTCCTTTAGATTATTCTCGTCAACTACAATACTTCTCCCAAAATTTCTAGAAGTCTTAGTCATTATTGGATTAACATTCAAAGTGGATTCATTCATTTTTGTTATTCCTTAGTTCAATTGTAATTTAAGTATTTAAACTTTATTATTTTTAAATTTTTTTTGTTTTGAAATTATAAATATGGCGAGAGATTCTTCCTTTTAATTTTATTAATACTATAATTATTTTTTATAATACTAAATTGAGAAGTACTTTTATATTTATGATAATTACATACATTAATTCTTTCTGAAGTTCTTCCAGAAACTAAAATTCCTGATTTGATTGAAAATAAATTTTTTTTAATATTCTCTATCATCTTTTTTATTAATTATTATTTCGAGTATGATTTTTATGGGATAACTAGTATTTAAATCTTTTTATTTTATAGATTTTCCTTTTTTATTCTACAATTTCTCGACGGGCTTTAAAACAATAATTTTTTATAAATTATTATAAATTTAATACTTTTCCCCGCTTCCTAAAGAAAAAAGCTTGCTTGTAAGTTAAAATATTTTTATGAAAAGAGGTTAAAACTGGATTCTTATGATATCATCTTTTTATTACATTTATCTCTAGAGACAGCTTATAATTATAATAAAGATAAAATATTTAAATAAACTCAATTTGCTTGAACAAAAAGATGGACTTTTGGAATATTAAAAAGTGGTGTTATGACGGTAATGAGCCTAAGGAAATAGTGATGGAACTCGCTAATTATCTTCAGAAACCTTCTTTAGTTTTAGATATTGGATGTGGAAGAGGGAGGCATCTTTCTTATTTAAGTGATCATGGCTGTGTTTTAATTGCTACAGACATATCTAATGAGGCATTAAGCTATTGTAAGTTTAAATTAAGAAGAGATAAGAAAAAAATTTATTTTGTAAAGAATGATACGACAAGTCTGTGTTTCACCAAAGAGGTTTTTGATGCTGTTATTGCAACAAATTCCTTGCACCACAATAATATTTTGAGCATAAAAAAATCAATAAACGAGATTTACAGGGTTTTAAGGCCATATGGTTGGTTTGCATCAAGCGTTGCTTCTTCCTCTATTGCTTTCAGAGATGGAATTGAGATAGAAAAGAATACTTTTATCAGGGAATCTAATGGCACAGCAGTAATGCAGCATTTTTTTACCAAAAAAGAGATAAGAGATTTACTTGAAAGGTTTACCATAGTAAAACTATACGAAGCAAAAAATACAAGTAGAGAAGAAACTGCTGGGCATTGGTATATTTTGGCCCAAAAGAGGAATTAATAAGGATTGATTATATGATGTAAAGCAATTTGTAAAGCAATTTTTTGCAAATATTTATTAATTATTCCCTTTTTCTAAAACTAATGACCAAACTGGATAATGAGATTAGGCATTTATTATTTGGACCAGATGGAAATAGAAGATATGCTAAAGAGCATGGGATATCATTTGAAGAAGCCTACGACATCACTGCTAAGAAAATTATTGATATTATTAGATGGTGTTTTGTAGATCATCCAATAGATGAGTTATCTTTTGCTCTGATTTTGGATTACAACCTTAATAGAGAAGATACACATATAATCGCAGGGTTAAATGCTGCTAAGAATTTTTTCCAATATGTTTCTGAATCTGATTTATTAAGAGAATTTAACCTTCAGTTAAGAACAGTAGGAGATTTGCGTTCTTTATTTGAAAGGTACGATATAAATACTGCAGATTTAGATACGGTTCTTGAAGAAGGAAGAACAAATCAGGGTAAAAGAGTCAATATTTTAGCACCTTATAGCGGAAGTGAGGAATTAAGAAGAGCATGGATATTGTGTATTAAGGATTATGCTGAGATTTCACTTGAAAATCTAGCTCTTAGATGCTCTATACCTCCTGTTACGCATGCAATAAGAACAGGGCAACCTAGTGGCATAGTTAGATTATCTGCTTATTACCCTGGTATCGAGCAGGCAAGAATATTATCAACACCTACATATCCCCAAGATTTTACAAGAAAAGAGTTAGACAGTATGATTAACATCTTTCTCACTTTAAAAGACAGCTACGATAAATTATAAATTAGCTTATAGATAGTATAGCGCACCGTTCAAAATCTCGCAAAGCTCGGGTTAGCATCGGCTCGCATCTAGCTGGA
>CAZBGH010000131.1:0-4419 GCA_964491335.1 uncultured Methanosarcinales archaeon
TCAACATCAGCTTTTGTTATACTTTTCTCTTTTGCAAACTGCTGTGTTTTTTGAAACAGTTTATCAAAATTTTTGAAGGAAGGCATAGTTACTTTTTTCAATATAACTGTGTCATCTTCACCAACAACAACAAATTTTTCCCCTTCCTTTAATCCAAGCTGTACCCTTATATCCAAAGGTATAACTACTTGTCCTCTTGAACTCATGCTTGTTATTTCCAGTTTTTCCATTTTGCTTGCCTCCTTGATAAGAATATCCTACTAGTAAGATTATCTTATATATAAATGTTGTGGCTTCAAAAAATGATAGATGTTTTTAATTAGGAAATTTTGGAATTTCAAACTTTTTTAAAAATATTTTATATAGATTGTAGTATGCTGTTTTAATGCAATATGTATGGACACCATCAATTGAAAAATAACCAGTTGGTGTGTGAATATCTTGGTTTCTCCAATTTTGGGCAATAAGTAACCCATAAATAATATAATAGTTAAAATCTCTTAGATCTATTTTTGATGGCTTAATTTTTGGTAGTAAATCAATAAAATACCCCAGCTCGTAAGTTGGAGCATCTAAATCTTTTTTCTTTACTCGCCCTGATTTGACAGGGTGGCTTAATCCCTTTTTAAAAACTTTATTTATGACATAACCTTTCTTAAGAAAAATTGATTTTAATAAGAATTCAAAACCCAAACCAAGATAAACTCTATTAAGATAATCTTTATTTCTCATATTTTTGAGATTAAATGGATTTTTATATAAATTTAAGAAATATTGAGACTTGTCAAGAAATAATTTGAATTCTTTTTTTGTATATTTGTGAAATTTTTGTTTTACTTCTCTTCGATATATTTCAAAATCTAAAGTCCGGTTTTCATATGCTTTTCGAAGTTTGTTCTTAATTTGCGAGTCTAATCTCCTCCTATAATATTTCATAAAATAGAGTATTGAAAGATAATGCTCATGAAAAGATATTTCCCCTAAATCTTCAATATACATTAAGAGAGTTGCATAATATTTTTGATTTTTAGGTTTATTCACTTCTATATTAAGAATTTCTCTCAATCTCCTAAGCTCTCTTTGAGTTAATACTTTTCTGACTTTTTCCATCTTACCAAAATTTAAGGATAATCTACATGAGAATTATTGTTCCAAGGAGTGCATCTCAGAATTCTTCCAATAGTTTTAATCCAACCTTTAAAAAACCCATATTTTTCAATTGCCTTTAATCCGTAGTTAGAGCAAGATGGGCAAAATCTACATTTACTGCCAATTCTATTGAATTTTGGAGATAATTTTTTCTGATGAATCTCTACTATTAAAAAAATTGATAATTTTTCCAGAAAATTAGGTTCTCTTTGCATGGTAAATGGGAGTTTTTGTTACATCAGCTGAATTACATTTAGGACATTTTTTCAATTTGTCCATTTCTCTTTGTAAATCTAGTGATTTATTTGAAAATAATGCCCCAAATGGGCTACAACACATTCCGCAACCGATCATAGCATTGCTTCTGGATTGGCTTTTCAACTTTTTTTCGTCTTCTTCAAGATAATGCCATACATTTCCACATTGATTACACTTACATTTAACTTCTTTAATCATACCTTTAGATTTCATATCCACATCTTTTTGTTTTTCTTGTTTTGCCTTATCTTGAAATTTGTTCTTACATTCATTACTGCAAAAGTAGTTTCCAGAGAAATCGGACTTAGAACCAAAATATCCTACTTGTTTCCCACATTGAGCGCAGTTTGACATTTTATTGATTTTCGAGTTTTCTCGCCCCTATAAGTGTTCTAAAGTAATTAGTGTATAAAGTTTTCGTTTTTAAAGTCGTAAGTTTTCTCGCCCTTATCCGTTTTAGCCCAAAAAATTATTGAGTTTAACTAGGTTTTAAGATCACTTACAAACATTAAATTCTTAAATAACCTATATATAGTATATGTCTATGAATATTGACTACAAATCACTAGGATTAAAAGCAGGTCTTGAAATACACCAACAGCTTGATACCAATAAATTATTCTGTAATTGCACTTCTTTTCTTAGGGATGATGCTCCTGATAAAACTGTAAAAAGAAAGTTAACTGCAGTAGCAGGAGAAACAGGGGAGATTGATATAGCTGCTCTGCATGAAAGAAAGAAATCTCTTAACTTTAATTATGAAATCTATAATGACACAACATGCTTAGTTGAATTAGATGAAGAGCCTCCACATAGTATAAACATAGAAGCATTAAAAATAGGCCTTGAAGTTGCTCTTCTACTTAATGCAAAACCAGTTACCGAAATCCAAGTGATGAGAAAAACAGTTATTGATGGCAGTAATACTTCTGGTTTTCAGAGAACTGCTCTAATTGCCAGAAACGGCTTCATTCAAACCAAGGGTGGTAAAGTCGAGATACCTGCAATTTGTCTTGAAGAGGACTCTGCTAAGATTATAAAGCAAGAGAAAGATACAATTACTTATAGACTTGATAGATTAGGAATTCCTTTAGTAGAAATAGCAACATCTCCTAGCGTAAATTCTCCTGAGCAGGCAAAAGAGGTTGCAGAGTATTTAGGCATGGTACTTCGTTCTACTGGTAAAGTAAAAAGGGGACTAGGGACAATTAGGCAGGATGTTAATGTCTCTATTGCAAAAGGTGCAAGGGTTGAGATAAAGGGTGTACAAGACTTAAAAAGTATACCTAAAGTTATTGAGAAAGAGGTTGAAAGGCAATATATGCTAATTAGTAAAAATGAAAAATTAAAGAATGAGGTTAGGAAAGCTAACCCAGATAGTACAACATCTTTTCTTAGGCCCATGCCAGGAGCAGCAAGATTATATCCAGAGACAGATGTTCCACCTATAATAATAACTGAAGAGTTTCTTATGAAAATTAAACTTCCAAGATTATTATCTGATAAGGTAAGTGAAGTGTCATCTGAGTACGATATTTCAGAGTCTCTTGCAAAAGAAATTATTGCTAGAGATATAAATCTTGAAGAATACAAAAAATTATTTCCAAATATAATGCCTTCTATTACTGCTCAGATTTTAATAGATATACCAAAGGAGATTAAATCCAGGTTAAATATTGCTCCAGACAGAATTACTCAAGAAGATTTCTTTATGGTGTTAAAGCACTTCGATAATGGAGATATAGGTAAAGAGGCTGTTATAGAGATATTGGCAGAGATAGCTAAGGGTCATAAGATTGATATCTCCAAATTCAGAAAAATTTCAGATGAAGAATTGAAGAAAGAAATAAATAAAATTATAAAAGAGAAGCCAGGACTATCGCATAATGCTTATATGGGTTTAATTATGAATAAATTTAGAGGAAAGATTAACGGTAGAAAAGTTATGGAGATGTTAAGAAAGATATGAAGGATTTAGAACTACTGGTTTAGAATTAGTCACTGCATATGATGGAATAAGGCCAGAATTAGCAATTGAACATCTAGCAAAGATAGAGAACTTAATCAAGGTACTGTTAAAATTTCAGATTTAGATAAAATTTTATTGAGAGAAGCAACACAATAAATCTTTCAGTTTTCTATAAATTCTTTGAGCAACTAGTTGTGAGACTATTTTTTAGCCCAACCTCAAATTGCAACTAACGTATGGCATTCCTGTTATACGCCCTTACGAAGTAAAGTGCAACGTGGTTGCTGTAAAGCAAAGTTTTTTCGGGGGCTCGTTTCTATCTGGCGAACAAGGTGAGCAATAAAGAATTACGTTAAGGGGCACACTCTCAAAAATCGTAAAGAATCGGGGCTCTTTTAAGGGAAAAATCTTTAAATTATGGCTTAGTTTGGGTGTTATAATGGTAAAAGGACATAGAATAGAAAAGAAGGTGGAAGTAGAGATTTTTCTTGACATTATTAAAAGTTATACTGAAGAACAAATTAATACTACTGACCATACATTTTTTCGTTTGAATGAACAACAGAGAAAGATTTTTAAAGAATCAGTACTTAAAGAGTATTTATTAGCGAAAATACCGATATTAGTTGGTATACAGTTTAATGGAAATTATGCAGTATTTTACGATTATAGCAAAAATGAAGTTTTAAGATTAATGCTTGATATTCAACCAAATAAAATCGAGATAGTTACATTTTATTTACCAGATAAAACTCAAGTACCAAGATTATAAAAATGACAGGAAAAAAATTAGAAGGTAAGGGGGAAGTTGATTATGATTACAAACATGATATCCTATTCTTTAAAACTAAAGATAGGGAGTATGTTAAATCTATTGAGTTATTAGATAATTTAGTAGTAGATGTAGACAAAGAGGGTTTTCTAACTGGAATTCAAATGTTTGATGCTTCTGAATACCTGAATATTGATAAGAAAAGCCTGTTACAAATTCCAAATTGGCAATTTACTATAAATGTGCACGAAAATATAATAGAAATTAGATT
>CAZBGH010000132.1:0-4404 GCA_964491335.1 uncultured Methanosarcinales archaeon
CTTCTTGAGCTTATCAGAAATCTTTAGCAGCCTTTTAGCAGCATTTGTTAATGCAACTCTTGGATTCACCTTACCATCAGTTTCTACAAAAAACTGTGGATTAGAAGTTAATGGGTGCAAAACCCTATAAGAAGCAAGCTTTACATGCTCATCTGTAAGCAATTCCTTCTTTAGCACATTGCAGAATCCATGGCTTACCCCAGCTATTTCAAACATTATCCTATTCTTTTTATCCTCGATAATTGATAATTCCATAATTTCTCACCTGTTAAAAAATAAAAAGTATAACAAAATCTTCCTTACCATAACTAGGATTTGTCAAGAATTACCAGTATAAAATAAAGGTTGCTTATAAACTTTATCATTCTATCAAAGCAAACCTCAAACAGCTTACCTTTATTCGCTTTATACGCCTTATATGATATTTTAAAGTCGCCTTTAAAGCAAAATTATATGCCCACTTATGTGTTAGATTAAACCCTTTTGTTCTCATAAGCCTAGTAACAAACCCTTCTGTCTCACTTTTATGAAGGCTATAAATAACTTTTGCCTTTTCAGCAGCCTTTTCTAAAAATTTACGGTCTGCACCTCTCTCCTTAACTCCAAAAGGAGGATTCTGAAAAACTGTATTAACCCTTTCTTTAAACTCTCTAACATCTATAAGCCTAAAGTTAGCCCTTTTACCATCTATTAAACCCTCACTTTTCATATTTGAAACATTAATTTTAGCTATTTCCATGGCTTCTGTATCCTTTTCAACAAAAAATACCTTTGAGCACCCTAAAACTAACGCCCCAATACCAAAACTACCAGGACCTGCTCCAAGATCAGCTATTTCCTTTTTCTCCACATCCCCTAGTAAATAAGCCTTCCATAGCACATCAGCAGCTATTTCAGGATCTATAACATACTGCTCTAGATTCACTTTTGGCAATTCAAACTCTCTCAACTGGCTTAATATTACAGCCAGATGCCCTTTACTCACTATCTTCCTTTTGCTCACTATTTTTCTTAGATTAGCCCTCATTTTGCATCTTTACTTTTACAGTACCAACTCTCACTTTTTGCTCATAAACTCCTCTTTTAGACCCATTAAAGCGTTTGTCCTTCAATTTTTACATAATCAATCATTTTTACACATCTTTCTAAGATTTTAATACTATTACTTTAAAACTCTCACTTTTTATATTTAACCCTTATTTATCTTGCATTGTTAGGCACCATTTAGCCAACAATACCTATGCCATCATGTGCCAAATCCTCGCTTAGTCCACTATTCTATTCCCACTATATTCCCAACACAGTTCCATTCTCATTCTTATTCCTGTTGTGCCTTCGTCGTGAAATTCATTTCCCATATTCCCAAAATGTTCCCAACATAATCCCAACATAATCCCACTATATTCCCAGTATAGTCCTACAATATTCCCACTTATAACAATATAATTTATTAATATCGTCATAAAAATAACCTAACATAGTCCTAAAATAGTCCTATCTTATTCCCAAAATATTCCCAAACCATAAAATTTAAATAAGCTTAAAACAGTAAAAATCGTAATGTTATGGTTTAAGAAAAGGAGATCAGAAATTGAGAAAATTGAAGAGCTCAGTGTAATTCTAAAAAACTCTTTTAGTAATGTAAAAAAGGATACTCAAAATATATTTGCATGGTTAAATTATTTGTATCAAAAAAACCAGCAGCAGGAGCAATTAATAATCGATTTACAGCAGCAATTAAATCATATGCCAAAAACACCCGAAGAGATAAGGCTTATAGTTGACAGATATTATAATTATAGCAGTTTATTAGAGCGTTTAAATGAGCTTAAAATCCGTATAGAAGAGCTAAAAACCCAATTTATATATCAAAGCCCTCCCAAAATTTTGCCTCAAAGCCAAAATGAGGTACTCACAAAAGTCGAGAATATGGCTCTAAGGCTTGAAAAACTAGAGTCAAGACAAGATACAAGGTCATACATACGTGAAAAAATAGTTAGAAAATTAACGAAAAACTCAAAAGATTATATTAAAGATTCAATACACAATTTGATAAGAAAATACGAAAAAATATCAGCTCTGCAAATGCGTGAAATCATAGTAGAGGAGCAAGGATTATGTTCAAAAAGCTCTTTTTATAGAATTTTAGAAGAGCTTGAATCTCAGGAAGACATAGAAACAGTGCACGACAAAAAGGAAAAATACTATTTCTTTAAGGTAATCAAACACACATAAAAAAACTCCTAGAAATTAATTTCATATATAAAACCGAAACTTATTTAAACAACCTAAAGGATTTTAGGATAGGGGGTGTACAGCTTGGTTGAGTTGCAAGATATACATAATGGTATAGCAGTCTCTGCAGTTAAAGAGGAGCTAGAGGACCATCTTGATGCTATTAACAGCAATACTAATGAAATAATGTCTAATTATGAATATATATGCCAACTTGATGCTAGACTTTCAAAAGTTGAGGAAAAAATTGAGGAACTACTACTCTCAGCAGGTGTTACTCCGCTATGCAAATATAAGGGTTTTAAAATGCCTCATCTTACAAAAAATGAGCAGGAACTCTTTGACTTCCTGTTATTACAGGGCAAACCTTCATCTTACAAAGAAATAGCACTCAAATTAGCCCTGACTCAGCAAATTTTATCGGACTATATAACAAACCTAATTGAAAAAGGCATTCCTCTACTCAAAAGATACTCAAGCAATGACATCTTAATTTATATGGATCCAAAGTTCCAGCAAGAGGAAATAGAAAGGAGAACATCTACTAAAAAGATTAATTTGGTAGATTAAAACATTTAATCTTTTATTAATTCTTTTATTACATAAAAAGAAGCGAATCCCCTCTTATAATAGTAACAATAAAGTAGTAAAAATAGGAAAGATTTATATATCTGTTTATGCTACCACTTCACAACTCAAAATGCATTAATCTGAGCTAAACTTCAGCTACTTAAACTATCCAAAGGGCTTTTAACCCTTTTCAACTGCTCAGTTGAAACCTTTGTATAAAGCTGTGTTGTTGCCAGATTACTGTGCCCAAGAAGCTCTTGTATAACCCTAATATCAGTGCCAGCTTCCAGTAAATGTGTGGCAAAACTACTTCTTAAAGCATGGCAGAACACCCGTTTTTTTATTCCTGCTATAGAAGCAACTTTCTTTACTATTTTTTGTGCTTGTCTTACACTTATACTCTTTCCATTATTCCCAAACAAATACTCTATGCCAGGATTTTCCTTTAAATACTGCTTAATATGCTCTGTTAGTATAACTGACAGTATAAATTGCCTATCTTTCCTTCCCTTACCTAGTCTTACTGTTCCTAGTCCTTGCTCAATCTCAAGATCATTGAGCTTTACATTCACACATTCAGAAACTCTTAGCCCAGATGCATACATAAACTCAATTAAAAGCCTATGTTTGGGATTTTTAGCAGCTGCCAGCATCGCCTTCACCTCATCTTTATTTAACACTGTAGGCAGCCTCTTTTCGCTTTTAGGGGGTTTTATATTTGCAAAAAGATCCTTCTTCAACACTTCTTTGTAAAAGAACTTCAAAGAGCTTAAAGTAAGATTAACAGAAGATGGCCTATTACCTTTATCACTAATCAAATAGCCAAGAAAGGCTTTAATATCCGTCTCACTAACATCATCTGGCATTTTCTTAACAAATTTAAGGAATTTCTCATTATGAAGCATATAAGCATCTAATGTTTTCTTGCTAAAACCTCTTACTTTTATCTCAGCTTCTAGTTTCTTTAACTCTTCCATTGCCACTTAGCTTTCTTTAAGTCTAATCTCTCTATTTCTTCGCTAATAGGAAAAACCACAAACTTAATGCCCCTCCTATAACAAATCCAGCTGTACTAAGCCATAAAGGCAAACTCAAGTTGCCTAAATTAGCCTCAAGCCTTGCTAATACTCTTACCAGATGCAATAATGCAATAAACCCAAAAATAGTTCCTGCGACTATCAGCCCTAAATCCTTCTTAGCCACATCTGCCATTTTCCTGCCTCCTTTTTATCTTCCATCTTTCTTTCAACTTTTACCAACTTTCCACAAAATAAGCCGCTTCCAGAGCAAAACAGCTTATCTCTCAAATTTTCTCCCAAAAGAAATATATAAATGTTCACTTAATACCACTTGCTATCTAGAATCCTCGTCTACAAACAACAAACGAATACCAATGACTTCGCTTAATGGCTATTAAGTGAACATCCAGTGAGCCTGACAGAATACAAAAGTTCTTACCAGAACAAAATATGCCGAAAGAATAAAGATTTGAGGACTGATACGCTATTGCGTTGCAAACCCACCGCCACTATCCCCGCCACCTACTGTGTTGCATAACTAAAAATAGCACCTTCTTCCAGAATCTATCTTGGTGATTAA
>CAZBGH010000133.1:0-4367 GCA_964491335.1 uncultured Methanosarcinales archaeon
CCATTTATTAAATAAAAAAGATTTGATGGGTATAAATATTTTGTTGTTGCAATAAATAATTTTATTTAAAATGTGGATGTCATAAAATAAGATTGGTAAATTGTGGACAACTATATTTTCTCGATTATCCTTGCAGTATAAGCTCTACTCCAGGCTACCCATATAATTATAATTAGCAAGAAAGCAACAATCTGAATGTTCTCAGGCAAATATTTGTAAAGATAATACATTTGCGATATTAGTAATAACACAATTGCCATTAGTAAGTAAGGTATCAAGAACATATAAACTCTTAATATGCCTGTTTTTAATGTTCTTATAATTGAAGAAAAGATCTTTTCTGTCTTTGCAATCTGCATATATTTAATATAGCTAAGATGTAGATAGATAAGCAATAGTAGGATACTAACAGCTTTTGATATACTATTCTTAAATAACAAGAAATTTAAAATAAAAATTAAAATCCATGATAGATGCCATATAAGATTTAAACAAATAGCTTTCAGATAAAGCCTAAATTTAAATCTTTTTTTCAAGACTAAGCCCCATTGCAGATTTTTAACAAATGTCCATATTAGTAGCATTACTAGTGAAAAAATAATTATATATAATGTAATCTCTCTGTTTATTCCAGTAACTGTATCGTAGAAAGATCTAAGTTCAGATGCTGGTGTAATATTAGGATCAAAAATAGGCATAGGGGGAATATAGTTAAGTTTTTTTGTAATTATTTCCCATAATAATTTTATGCCAAAATATAACATAGAAATAAGCAATAAATCAAGTAAAACAACTATGAAAAATCTTTTATCTATATCTTTAAAACTATAGAGAAAATCTCGCCATACTTGCTGAAAATAGTTTAATTTAGTTTTCTGGTTAGGCATTAATTATCCTCAACTTAGGTATATTCTTAAAGTCTTTTGTATTATTAGTTAAAAGTTCACAATCATTCACAAGTGTAATTGATGCTATAAATAAGTCTCTATATTCTATAGTAATTCCTTTGCTCTTTAATAATTTAAATAAATTACTTGCAAGTATAGCAGATGTAGTATTAAAATCTAAAATCTTTAAATTAGAGATAAAAATGTTAATCTCTTCAATGTTTGTTTTTCTTTGATAAAGTTCAAATAGTGTTATTGTAGTAATGTAGAGTTCTTTGTCCACTAATTTTTGCCTTAACTCTTTATAATAAAAATCATCTTTTAAAGAATTAATGATAACGTTTGTATCTAAGCATATTTTCTCCCCCATTTTTTCCATCTCTTTCTGTTGTCTTTCATTAGAATATCATACTCTTTATCTCCTTTTAGGATCCCAGCAACCTTATCAAAAGCTTCTAATGCTTTATTTGGCTTATCTTCAATAAGATTATTAATTACTATGCTAAAGCTCTCATTTTTTTCTTCCTTTATTTTTTTCAATTTATTATAAACTTCATCTGCTATCATCATTGTCTTAACCATAAATATATGTATATATATACAACTATATATACCTTTCGGCTAAAGTTTAAGAGTATAATAAAATCTCATAAGATTTGCACAAATAAACTCTTTTAGATATTCACCGCAGGTCTTCCAGACTTAGCTCCTGCTCTTCTTGCAGGCTGTGATGCAGTTGTTGTTCCACCTACTCCTACTCCAGTGCTTTCTCCTTTACCACCTGCTGCACCTCCCCAGCAATCAGGCATGAAAAATGTGTAATGGAAATCACTACATGGATCTTCAAAGTTTAGTTCCTTTGGTGCATTATCAATTAAAGTGCTTCTAAGCTCATCGCCTTCACTTATTCCATCTAGGCAAGGAAGTTGTAGTCCACTTAATTCAGTGAATATTATAGACACTGTATTAAAATCGTTTTTGCTCTGTGCAAGTATAAGATTATTGCCGGAGAAATCAACTGGCTGGCCACCAGGCTCAACTTTGAATATAAAATCACTTCCATCTCCATCATCAACAAATAAAGATCTTCTGCCAGAAGCTCCAGATATCATCACCTTAAATTTCATAGTACATCCTCTGCTCTCACTACCTGGATTAACCTTTAAACTTATTTTGTACAGGAATAAGTTAGGTTGTCTTTGCCCTGTTGAAGCATTAAAGTCTATTATTGTGGCCTTTTCTCCTTCAATATGTGCAAATGCTCCTGATAGAGTTGTTGCAAATGCGGCCCCTAAGTCGTGTATATTAGTTGCTGGCTCAACGCATATAGAAGAAGTCCATCCATACAATTCACCAGTAGGTCCTCCAAGTAGATTTAATATGTTAGGATCATCTACAAAAGGATCTGGCTCACTATATAGGAAAGAGAAGAATGAGTAGCCTTTAATAGCAGTTTGTACCTCTTTTAATAAATCTCCAATCCAATTAGCATATTGCACAGTAGTTGGCTGAATAGCTTTCTCCTGTTCCTTTGTTGGTTTCAAATCCCTATTACCAGTTGCTTGCCATAATCTATCAAAGAATAATTGGCCTATGGTAACATATTTGAATGCATCTAATCCACTAATTGAAGCAGATCTTCCAAGACTTTCTAGACTCTCCGCTGAAAACTCCAATTGATTATTTACTATGTTTGCATTAACATCTATTTTATCTGCCCCAACATAATAATTGTAATAAATTCTACCTTGATGAGATGTTGCAACTAAAACCTCTCCATTTTTAAATAAGAATATACTGCTACCTTGTACATTTTTAGTAGAGAACACTTGTTTGTTTTGATCATATGCCATCTCTTGGTATTGTGCCGTCTTTCCTTTATCATCTCTTGAAATCTGATAATAATACTTTTGATCCTTATTATTTTGTACTATTGTAGTACCATCCCTTTCAAAGACAACTTTTACATCTTTATCGCTAAGTGTGACTGGTGGAGGTGCCACTACTGCTGCTGCGGGTCTGGCTAATGGTTGTACCACTTCTGATGGTTTGATAATCCTGTTTTTCCACTCAAAAATACCCTTATAATGAGCTTCTACTTTGTCTGTTGTTGATCCAAAATATGTAGTCCCACTACCATACTGTAACCCATAATATACACCATTTTGCAGAATTATTTGCATGTAAGTACCTGCTTCTCCAAGTTTAAATTCACCTGTTTGCCAACCCCCTTTATCAAAGTTCCACCAGTAGAGGATATTTTCCTGAAGATCATCAATATCTTTTATTACTTCTGATGGTGGCAGAGGCTGGGATGGTACAGTTGCACCTTCTTGACTCGCTTTTAATGCTCTCGCGTTATCTGTTGCAGTAGCAGACGCACCTGCAGTTATACTTCCTATCATGCCATCGGCTTTGACTCGTTGATCATTCTTTGCTAACTCTTTCTGAAAAATCATAACTTGCTTTGGGTCAGCTATTATTTCGTTTGCTTGTTCTCGAGTTTTCCCTTCAACTTCAATCAAATATGTTCTAAATGTATTTACATATCCTTCATTGCGAGGATCTGCATTCCAAGCTTTGGCAGCCTCTATTGAATCTCTAGGTTGTGGTGCAGGCGATGGTAGCGGAGGTGGTGGAGGAGGCGGAGGGGGTGGTGCAGGAGGAGTAGTAACTGGCCTAATTACAGTTAAACCAAATGTATTTTTTGCTGTTTCACCCTCACTCTCCATTAAGAATATAGCACCCCCATCACTAAGGTCAATTTTTGTATCTGGTTTGGCAACATATATAAAACCATCTTCAGTAGTAATTCTTATTTCTGTTGGTCCCATTATTTCTATTTTATTTACTTTACTTCCTGCGATGATATCACCTTCTTTTATTTCACTAAAAGGTGTACTTTTAGGCAAAGTTATATAGTCTGGTGAAGTTGGTGCTGGTACTACAGTACTTGGTGGAGTTGGTTCTTTAGGAGCAAGAATAGGAGGTACTGGAGGTGTTAATGGATTTTCTAGAAAAAAATCACTCTTTCCTTTTTCAGTAAATCCCTTAAATAATGGGTAATTATAATACAATGTGAAGCTATCACCCATAGGTTTACCTTCGTTATCAACAGGTTGGGCAATCATTTTAAGAAACCCGCGCTCAAGCTTATACGCTTTCCCTTCTCCATCATAAACAATCTGATCGAGGTAAACAAGTACATCACCTAGTACAACATGATCTTTTCCGTCAATTTGAATAACGTCAAATGTAGCAAACCCACTCACCCTTTCCAACCCTGTAACTTTTCCAGTAATTTGATCTTGATATTTCTGATAGTATATAGTTACAGCTAATATTGAAGACATTAGTATAATTACTGCAATTAAACCCATAACTCTTCTTACTGTTTTGTTTTTTGCTGGGTTTTTACTTGTTATTTTGTTTTTCATTGGGCTTTTATTGATGTTCAGTTGTTGTATTTTTAGTTATTTT
>CAZBGH010000134.1:0-4319 GCA_964491335.1 uncultured Methanosarcinales archaeon
ATTCTAAATCTGCATCTTGAATCATTATTATATCTCCTGAAGAATTTTGTATTCCCGTGTTAACTGCTCCACCTTTGCCTATATTTTTTTCATGGTAAAATATTTTACAATTACGCTTATTTAGTTTTAATTTCTTTAAAATGTTTCTTGAACCATCTATTGAACCATCATCAACTATTACTAACTCTTTCTTCACCCCTCTGATACTAAGATGCATAACCTCTTTTATTATTTGCTTTAGTGTATCTTTCTCGTTATACACAGGCATTATAATACTCAATTTTTCCTTTTTTATTATATTTTTTGCCATAAATCTTTTACCTCTCTCAAGACATCTTCTACTTGTATTAAGTCCATCATCACCTTTCCTCTATTTTCATCAAACTTACTAGCTTTACATACAATTCTTGAATATTTATCATTATATCCCCATATTTTAGGGTCAACAGTCCCATACAGACCAATTAAAGGGGTTTTTACAGCTCTGGCAATATGCAAAGGGCCAGAGTCAGTGGCTATTAACAGTTTGCACATCTTAATTAACGCAGCTAAATCTAAGAGAGTAGTTTTACCTGCCATATTAATAGACTGATCTTTATTTTTCATATAAGATTGTATATCTTTTATTAGCCCTTGTTCCTCATAACTTCCAACAAATATTATCTGGGCTTTATACTTTTCAATCAAGGCGTCAGCCAATTTTGCCCATTTATCATTAAGCCAAAGCTTATTTGCCCTGCCAGCTCCAGGATTAATGCAAATAATCTTGCCTTTTGCTATTTTAATCAAACTCTTAGCTTTTTGTAAATTCTTCTTGCCATAATCTATATCAAGCTCGTCATTAGAATCAGCCCCTATTAATCTTACAACATCTAAATTAAGCTGTATTATATGTTCTTTGCAAGGATTGCTATTAGTAGCCTTATCAAGCAAAAATCCAAGGCCCCTAAACTTATGCCCTATAACATATCTTGCAGAAAAAAATCCAAGAAAAATATTTCTTGCATCGGGATGGATCTCAATAGCTAAGTCAAACTTTTCTTTTCTTAATTTCCTGATTAGTGATATATAATAAAATAGGTTAATAGACTTTTTCAGCCAAGGCTGTTCACATAATATTAATTTATCGATGTTGGGGTTATCATCCAATAACTCTTTAGTATCATTTTTAATAAGCACATCTATTCCGGCATCAGGAAACCTTTTTCTTAAGGCTCTAAGCACAGGTGTTGTCAGCAACACATCTCCAATCTCATCAATTCTTATTACTAATATTTTCTTTATTTCATTTTCTTTAATTCTCTTCTTAAAAACCCAGTAAGGAGAGAATAGGATGTAGCCAATAATGTCAATCGTAAACAATAATGGTTTGTACTTCCAATTAACTTGATACAAATTCATACACCTTCATTATCTTCTATACCTTCTTAATCACTTTCTTTACTAATTGATATACGCTATCAACACTAATAGCAGGCATACATGTTATTGCGATATTCTTATCATAATTCCCATAAATATTATAACATGGGCATCCCGCAACAGGGCTTTTTATAACTAAAGCCTTTTTTGGTGCAAATCTTTTAGGATCAGTAGGACCAAATAAGGCAATTAGCTTAACTTTAGCTGCTCCAGCAAGATGCATTGCCCCAGAGTCATGTGTAATAAATAAGTTACACTTTTTCATTAGTTCAAAAGCTTCATGCAAGCCATAGTTAGAGACATCTAGCACATGGTTTTTATTTATGCAGTTATCTTTAATCTGCTTATTAACATTAGCATCATTTTTACCACCAAACAACAAAACAATAACTTTAGAATTTCCTTCTAAGACATTTACCAATCCAATGTATTTGTCAATAGGCCATCTCTTTTCATACATTGTCTGTCCAGGATTTTCAGCACCACCAGCAACTATGCCAATAATAACTTTATTCTCTAGATTATTTTTCTTAAAGAATGCATTTGCCTTTCTCTTGTCTTTATCTACAGTAAATAATTGCATTTCTCTAGTAGCATGTTTTATACCAATTAGCTCTGCAATATCCATATAGTATTCAAGCTCGTACTTTGATCCATTAAAGTTTACACTTAAGTTATTAGGGAAACCCTCTCCTTTTCTATCAAACGCTATTCTAAAAGGTATTCCTGCGAGATATGCAAATAATCCCCAGTGATAAGATTTATCTAAAATAAAACACATATTAAATCTCATACCTCTTATTTTCTTGATGAGTTTAGCTAACTCCTTTACATTTTTTTTAAAGACTAGCGTATCATCAAACTCAAGTATCTCATTAATATTAGGGTTATTCTTTAAAACAATAGAAGACCATTTGCCGACTAGATAACTTATTTTAGCTTTCTTATACTTTCTTTTTATAGCACTAATTAACGGAGTTGTCATTAAAACATCTCCTAAACCTCCTGAGCGAATTATTAAAATCTTATTTACAGAAACAGGGATATCCTTCCTTTTAGCCTTTAACAATTTCCCAAGTAATGTTACTAGCCTACTCATTTATTTGCCTCTTGCAAAGTGAGAGATTATAAGATTAAAAACAGTCTCAGGTTTTATAGCCTGAAGGCACCTGTTGTTAGTGCACAGACTTTTTCTATGATTATATGCGGAAACACAAGGTGAGCATGCAAAATTTGAATATAAAGCGGTATAATTCTCTCCCAGAGGGCCGTAAAGCACTGGAGTTTCTGGTCCATAAAATACAATAGTCCTTATATCAGATAGTGCAGAAAAATGAGCTGGACCAGAGTCATTAGTTATAAGTATATGAGCGGTGTTATATAGGTCAACAAGTTCTTTTAATGATTTAGTCATTCCTGTTAGGTCTAGGCACCTATCATTTCTTGTAAACTTGCATATTTCTTGTGCATATTCCTTATCTCCTACAAGGCCAGTTATAACAATAAAAGAATTTTTATCCTCTAAAATCTTTATTGCAAGTTCTTTATAATATTGTAAAGGCCATTCCCTTAGTGGCAATAATTTACTTGCACCGGGGTTAAACAGTATAATCTTCTTTTTCTCATTTATAGAAGGGTTTAGAGATTGTAGTTTTTTTATAATAGTCTCTTTATATTTTCTTTCAGTTACTAGTTTCGGAGTTTTTATCTCCTTTTTATCTATGGCTTGCTTTAGCATTGGCGTTTCAGTATTTTCTAAAGACTTTACAAGTGCCATAAAATTCTGACTCATATGGTAATAATGGTTGTACATTACATTATGTGTCTGAAGGTTGCCCCTGTAAAGACCTTCGGCTGTAAAATTATGAAACCCAACTCTAGCCTTTGCCCCTAGGAGATAGTTTATTATGGCAGAAAATCTTGAAAATAACTCAAGATCAAAAGAAACGTCTATTTTTTCCTTTCTGAGTCTCCAAATAGCAATAATTGTGTCTTTTGTTAGCCCAAGAAATGAAGAGTCTCTTATAGTTATAACATTCTCAGGTGGGATTATTTTAAGAATATCTATGCTTTCCCTATTTCTTTTGAAGATAAGGAAATAAAGTTGTGCATTCTGATACTTTTTCTTAATATAAGACATTGCAGAATAGGCAATAATTGTAGATCCCATCTCAGATATTTCTATAAAGAGAAATTTTTTCGGATTCTTGAGTTCTTGTTTTCCTCTAAATAGTTTACCAATATTATGAAATATTGCCAGTAAAAAGCATATAGGTATCCCTGCCCAGAAGTCTATTCTACGCATTGTGTCAATATCCATAGGCACAAAAATAGTTATACATTATTTAAAAGTTATGTATTGGTTATTATAGACCATAAAGCTAAGGTATAGTAACATTATTAATGACTAACCCTTAAGTACTAATTTGTTTTTAATTTACTTTGCATAGTTTGTGTATCTTACATTCCTGTCTGTTACATTTGACTTTTTTATTATTTCACTTTGCAACCTTTGGTTACCTTATATACTTGTCCGCCATATCTTTATTTTGTTTATTATTATACTTAGCAACGGTTTGTGTACTTTGTATGCTTGTCTGTAGGAAGCTATGGCTTCCTAAATGTCTCGGAACATAGTTCCTCAACATGTCCGCCACATATAGCTGGACTTCAATAATAGGCGGACATGGTAGACACTATGCGAAACGTTTGCAAATTATTTAATTTAAAGTTTTTGATTGGCGGACCTTGGCACACACAAAGTCACTTGTATACAAGTTATAATAGTTAAAATAAAGCTTGATGAATCTTTTGTTAATTTAAAGGGTTTTGATTTCTCCTAAGGGCTCTGTAGAAAGTCTTAAGTAAAACACCCTCTCTTGCATTGCAAAAGAGGG
>CAZBGH010000135.1:0-4312 GCA_964491335.1 uncultured Methanosarcinales archaeon
AAAATTGTAAAAATCTCCGAGCATGCTCAAAAACCATTTATCTATTATTATAAATTGGGGTTTTTGACAGATTAATGCTCACAAATTGATGGCAAAACTTATATTTTCTACTAAGCCACACATATGGTTACCTTTAAATATTTGTAATTTTTCCTTGAGGATTAAGGGCCCATAGCTCAGCCTGGTAGAGCATCTGACTCTTAACTACGAAGAAATCAGAGGGTCGAGGGAAAGTTTTGGATTTTTCCAGAGCTTCTCGAATTCGAATCCCCCTGGGCCCGTTCTTTATTATTTTTTGAAAGGAAAATAATATATATTCATAGCAAAATAAACGTTGGTATGCTCCCTAAAGATGTAGTATTTTGGCATATTGCTAAGAAACCAAGTCCAAAAAAATTGTCTAAAAATATAACTGCCGATGTCGTGATCATAGGAGGTGGCATGACTGGTCTGTCTGCTGCTCAAACGTTTCTGAAGAAGGGCTATCGAGTGATCCTCTTAGAACGAGAGTTCTGTGGAGCTGGTGCAACAGGTAAGAGCTCAGGTTTTATCACTCCAGATTCTGAACTTGGCCTAGGTGAACTTATCGTTAAGTTTGGTCCTGAGCAGGCAAAAAAACTCTGGGATTTTGCAAACTGCGGTGTGTCATTAATAAGGCAAAACATACAGAGGCATAAGATAGTTTGTGATTTCATAGAACAGGACGCATTATTTGTCGCAAATAATCCAAAAGCTGTTAATAGCATAAACTCAGAATATGAAGCGCGGCATAGGTTTCGTTATGGTGTAAAGAAATATGATAAAGGGCAGATTACAGGCATCCTTGGAACAAATGTGTATGTAGCTGGTGTTAGGTATAAGGACACGTTTGTTATTAACCCATATCTCTACGCACAGGCTATGAAAGATGTTCTTATTAGAGAGGGTGCAGAAGTATATGAAGGATCTCCTGCTACAGATATTCAAGGGTATGTGGTTCGTGTAGCTGGGGGTTATACAGTTACTGCCCAATATATTTTAGTATGCACTGACCGCAATATTCCTGAACTCTATCAAAGAGATTGTGATGTATACCATGCCCAAACATATTTGCTGGTGAGCAGGCCACTTGGCAAGGATCTCAAAAGAGTGTTTCCTGAGAAACAGATGATGGTATGGGATTCAGATCTAAACTATAAATATTTTAGACCAATTGGTGGATCAAGAATGCTTATGGGTGGAGGAAACATAATCACGCTCTATTCTAGCAAACTAAAGCATAATTATAGTTCTATGTTCAGGACACTCTCACACTATTTCAGCAAACGCTTTTCCGTGCCAATCAAATGGGAATACATGTGGCCTGGTATGTTAGGAGTGTCAAAAGATTTCCTGCCTGTTATAGAACAAGATTCTAGCATTCAACATCTGTATTGTCTCGGAGCAGGAGCTGGTTTACCTTGGTCTGCTGGTATGGGCATGTACATTTTTGATAAAATCATGCATGGCAGAAATGATCTCGATCAGTACATTTGCAGCACCAGAAAATATCCACCTCCAGCAATGCTTCAGCCACTGCTGGGAAAAAAGCTCTGCTTTGCCTTATCCCATGGTTATGAGAAATTCATTGGCTAGGACAAATCAGCAAAACTAAACAACACGCTAAAGGCTTCGCACCACACTAATACTTTATTGTATTGCTCTAAATCTATATTGTCAGGAAGCTTGTAATTGACATTCCCTTTTGTTGCCTTGATTTTTCCCAGACTGATATATTTTTCTCCTTTGCCTATATCAGCAGAGAGATATATCCTCAAATCAGGCCCATTTATCGTGTCAAAATTCTCAAATCTAAGGTATTTTTCTCCATTTGCTTCAATAATAAGTGCTCTCCCTGCCACATCATGAGCACGTGGCTTGAAGACACCTTCTGCCAGAATTTTAGGGCTAGATGGCATGCTCTCATCTTTTACCATCACTTTATCTTTCATGGATTCTACTTCCTGTTCAAACTGAGCCTTTGTTGTGGCATCCATAGTATCCATGGCATCAATTATCAAAGGTGAAGGTTCATTTGCTTCTAAGACTCGGAATACAGGAGAAATTAGGTAATATGCAATAGGCACAATAATAATCAAAGCAAGAATACCATAAATCCAATTTTTATGCATATTCACTTGAAATTAGTTCTTGTATATATACATTACTGTACTGAGAATATTCTGGCTATTAGATTACGTGTTAGAAAAACAATGTTTATATAGATTCTCTCAACTATCCTCATGCATGGAACCCAAAGAAGAGCAAGAATCATTACACTGGGCAGATCAGATAGCTAAGGAAGTAAAAAATAGAGTAGAAAATGATCCTTTATTGTCTAGGATAGTTAATGAGCAGGGCTGCATAGTATATGATGAGAAAACTCCTTCTGGAAAGATTCATATTGGCTCAGGAAGAGGGTGGGTTATTCATGATACTATAGCTAGGGCATTGAGAGATATAGGGGTTAATGCTAGATTTATTTTATCTTCTGATGACTATGATCCGTTTGATGCGATGATTACTGGTATACCTAAAGAATTTAAACAATACTTAGGAGTTCCTTTCAAAAATGTTCCAAGCCCTGAGTCAGGCTACAAGAATTTTGGAGATTACTATTTTAGGCAGGCAACTAGTAAATTTCCAGAGTTTGGTATTAATGCAGAACTGGAAAGTACTGGCGAGCGATATATTCATGGAGATTTTAACAAGGCTATCAAAATTGCGCTTGATAATGCAGATAAAATACAAGCTATTTATGAAAGGTACTATGGAAAGCAAATTGAGAAATTGCCTTTTAATCCAATTTGTGAAAAATGCGGAAAAATTGGGACTACATTTGCCTATGAATGGGACGCTAAAAAAGAAATTGTAAAGTATCGTTGCTCTGAAGACTTGGTGAAATGGGCAGAAGGATGTGGTTTTGAGGGTGAAAAATCTCCTTATAATGGTGCAGGCAAGTTGCCTTGGAAGGTTGAATGGGCTGCAAAATGGCCAACTGTTGGCGTTGTCTGTGAAACTGCTGGTAAAGATCATTTTACACTGCCTGCAGGCTCTCGCGTGATTGCAGTTGCTATTTCAAATGAGATCTTTGATTTTCCTCCACCATATCCTTCAACAAGGACTAGGCAAGGAGAAGGCTATGAATTCTTTACAATAAGCGGGAAAAAGATGTCAACAAGTAAGGACCAAGGCATAGGATTTTCAGATGCAACTAATTTTGCACCTTGTCAAATATTACGATACCTGCTTGTGGCAACAAGGCCAAGGGCTGTGATTGATTTTGATCCTATTAATAGGAACGACTTAATACTGCTTTATGAGAGATACGATAAAACAGAGAGATTGTATTTTGGTGTTGACAAAGAGGAGAATCTGCATGACCTTCAGAAGCACAAGAGAATATACCAGTTAAGTCACATAGGAAAAATACCAAGTAAAATGCCACCCCAGATTTCTTTCACTCATGCTTCAATGGTTCTGCAAGCTGCAGGATTTAATGAGCAGTATGCTATTGAGCTGTTACAAGAAACAAACAAGATCCCAAAGAAATTAGATGAAGAGGATAAAAAATATTTAAAAGACAGACTTAATTTTGCTAGGAAATGGATAGATAATTTTGCATCTGAGCAATATAAGTTCCAGCTACAAGATAAAGTATTACAAAATGTAG
Source organism: uncultured Methanosarcinales archaeon (assembly GCA_964491335.1). Taxonomy (GTDB): domain Archaea; phylum Nanobdellota; class Nanobdellia; order Woesearchaeales; family JACPIF01; genus JACPIF01. The sequence continues at coordinate 3,692 of CAZBGH010000135.1, forward strand.
GACTAAATGAGAAAGAAAAAGAATTATTTAATGAGCTAAGCAAAATATTACAACATGGCAGTTTTACAGAAGAAGAGCTGCATAGTGAATTTTATAACCTTTGCAATGAATTTGGATATGACGCTAAAGAATTCTTCAAAAAGGCTTATCTTATTCTTATAAATAAAGAGAAAGGTCCAAAATTAGCTAACTTTATACTGAGTATTGGGAAGGATAGAGTAATAAAGTTACTCAATCAGATTAAATAAATATAGGAAGCCACAAAAATAACTTTAATAATAATAATAAATATAATAAAATAATTTGCAAACGAGCCTCAAAAAATAAATTTAATTTTAATAATTCGCATTACGACGCCACCAAAATTAAAAATAATAACTATAATTAGCATCCGAGCCTCGAAATGCGAGGCTGTGCCAAAAGTCCGCCTATCCATGATGTAACATTAATGAGGCGGACAGGGATACAAGTTAACCGAACCCTAAAAAATGCAAAGCATTTTTGGGGCACCAAAAATCCAAAGGATTTTTTAGTGCGTTGCAAAGGAGAATAATAAACAAAATAAATATGTGGCGGACATGTAGACAAGGTAACCAAACGTTGCAAGTTATAATTATATTA
>CAZBGH010000136.1:0-2830 GCA_964491335.1 uncultured Methanosarcinales archaeon
GTGGAACATATATAAGGGGCTATACAAGAATGGACTTGGTTTAACAGCAGGTTTAACAGCATGTTTAGCTGTACAAGGTTGTGCTAGTTATCAATCTTATCAACTAGATAGAGCTTTAAGAAAAGACTCTGGTTTATACCTTAAAGATACTTCACATGAGAATATGGCAGTAGTACAAGATATTTCTGAGCAAGTCAATAAAATTTTTTCTGAAAAGACTAGTGCTTGCTTAAAAGATCTAACATATGTAATTGCGGGTCCTATAGATACAGAAAAGAGTGCTGGTGGAACATATATTCACTTTTGGTTTGGTGGACAAGGGGTAATTGCAACGCGAGATGATCTTCTTAAACCTGAGTTAGCATTTCCAATTAATATTCATGAAAAATTTCATAGATTAGATGCATGTAGATTGATTGACAGAAAAAGATTTTCAAAGATTTATGAATTAATGGATAGTGATATGTATCCTATTAAATCTGCAGTTGAAACTGCTTTGAAATTATCTTCCATCCCAATTCCTTTTAAAAATATAACTGACGAACGAATAGCATATACTGCAGAATATTGGATATGGTATGGCTATGAGTTACCAGAAGAGATGATACAAGTTTTTGCTCCTTTACTAAATATGAGGATGGCCAAAGAATTTAAGAGCAGCATAGATAAAGCTCAGATGGAAAAAACGGCACGAGAAATGTTAAGACTGTTAAAAGAAAATACAGATTTGGAAGAGAAGATTAAACAGGTAGAACAAGGTATAGATGAATTAAAGAACCAGCTAGGAGCAAAATTAAAGGGAATGAGAATAGAGGGGTTTGAAGGTGACCAAGTAAGGTAAGTTTTATTTTTTAGCAACATTATCTTGATATGACTCAAAGACATTATTCTGATGCAAAGTATTTCATACAGAAAGGAGAGGAGAAATTAAGATTGAATCTAGAGATAATTAGAGATCAAATATTAAAATTAAATGAAGAAAACAAAGGTGTACTATGAATGGGACATCAACACTAAAAATCGTACACGCAACTCCTTTAGTTTCGGAATCTGAAGTTAGAATGTACGAAGATAGAGGATACCTAGGGCTAGGACGTGCATCTAGGTATTACATTCATTTAGGAAAATATTTAGAACCACTTTTTAGAGATAGTTTGCATAGTATAACAATTCTAGATGTTGGTTGTGGTAGTGGTACTGGCTTATTATATCTAAAGGATAGATATGGACTAGATTTTTATGGTATTGATCCCGATATAGATGAATTATTGAGAATAAACCAATATTCTACAGAGCCTCCACAGTGGTGGAATGTTGGTGACGGAGAAATTAGAGAAAGATTAATCGATTTAAGAAGTAATGGAAAGTTAATTAATGATTATTGGGGTAATGTTATTAAATATAATAAAGATATACCTGATGGTAGTATAGACGCAATAGTAAATGTTTATAGTGTAGGTATGGAAAACCATGAGGTCAATCCAACAGTTGATATTGCTTATATAAGAAAAATATTAAAAGAGCCTGGCTATTTTTTAACTGTCGCTAATGGTGAATCATGGCTGATTTATTATGCTGTTCATAAAAGTGGGTGTCCTTTATTATTTAAATCTGATAATGAAGATGGTAACCCACTTCTTACTTTAATTTACAAAGTAAAATAGGTACATTCTCTTTGGAACCTTAAATGAGATAAGAAACCAAGATAGGGGTTTGGGGCTAAAAGACAGATATATTTATTATTCTTTTGCTATTTGACTTTCAAACTCTAATAGTATGTGTCTCTTATCTGGTACAGAAACATAAACTTCCTCTCCTTTCTTTAAATTCAAACTTCTTACTACATTGTTGTTAAAATATATACCTAATCTATCTTGTGATAGCTTAACTATCTTCTGCTTGATTTTTAGAGGGGTTTCTCTTAATTCCTCCACAACTTTCTTGGACGTCAAAGGGTCAAATTCAAAGTAATCACATTTAGGGCATTGATAGCTAATAGCTTTGCTTTTTGCACCTTGGACACTTACTTCCACTTTCTTTAAATTTGCATTGCATTTAGGACATTTCATATTGATCACCTTTTAGATTTTTTAGCATTAATCACGTATAAAACATTATCTTCAATCTTAAACAAAATGTAATAATCTTTTTTTTCTACTTCAAATTTATCACCCTTCTTTCTTGGATTTTTTGTTGTAAGTATTATTTCAATAACCTTATCCCATGGAACATTTTTTGCATGTTCTTCCAGATAATGTTTTGTTGGTTGGATATCTGTAAAATAAACCATTTAATCACCATACTACATTTTTGTAGTATAATCTACTATATAAAATTTATCTTTTTGGATGCCCTAAACCCCTACCTTATTTTAGTAGTTCGTGCTTTGCACTTTATGTAAAGTTTTTTCTGAACTATGCAGAAGCAGTTTGTCAGAACATGCGTAAGCTGGAAAAGAATTTATGGCTAGACCAAATCATATCATCAAAATAAGTTATTATATTTCAGATTAATGCTTAATAATAGTATTAAAGCACAAGCTCCAAAATTCAATCCAGAGATTACTCTAAATAATAAATCTGGAAGTATAAATAGGCTATATAAAAATGTAATTCCTGATGTTGCAGTCCATAATATATAAGAAGTTAAATTGGCACTGAGTTTTTTATGATAATATAAGTCTTTTATTGTTGGCCAATAAGCAACAGTAGCAATTATACCAGTACCTGCATAAGAGATTATTAAGGCATGTAACAATAATTCTTTCATACCCCTAAGTACTAACGTCTCATTATATAAACTTTGGTCTGGTTCAGAGTTGTAACTAACA
>CAZBGH010000136.1:2930-4298 GCA_964491335.1 uncultured Methanosarcinales archaeon
ATAGCAATAATATTGGCTATTTTGTGGCAATCTTTTATTTTGGTAATCCTAGTTTCTCAAACAATTCAAAAGCCTTTAATCCAATATTCTTAACGTCCTTAGGAACATGCGGTTTGTTAAGCTCCTCTTTTGAAAACCATGCAAAATCCTTAAGCTCCTTGTTAATCTTCAATCTCTCAGGGTTTTTTGGCTTGCAGATATAGAAGAAACAGCAATGGTCATGGTCTTCTACAGAATGAACATTTACATAAAATGGTATTGCAAGACTCTTCTTAATATTACCTTCTAAAGGGATATGGCTTTGATTTAGAATCTCAATGTTTAAGCCAACCTCTTCCCTAGCTTCTCTTATTAAAGCTTCGTCTGGTGTTTCATTCTCTTCAATATGTCCACCAACTGGAAGCCATAGGTCTAGCTTTTTATGGTGTACTAGTAATACTTTATTATTATGGATAATATATCCAGCGACTACCAGTTGAGTTTTCATGCTACCTCTTGCTATCTCTTAGCCTGAGCCATTTTTTCTGTACTTAGTTTATCAACCACAGCTCTAATTTTTTTGACAAATGGATGATAATCAGTAAACTTCTTTCCATAAGTTAATGCCATATCAAATTCTTCTGGAACCCATGTTTTAATATCAGCTTCATTATGCTGTATTAGAACTTCCAGTTTATCCAATGCTTTGGCTAGTTTGGCTTCTTCTGTAATACCTTGCTCAAATTCTGTCCAGAGTCCAATAATCATATTTTGCAATTCTTGGCTTAGTGGCTCTACTAGTTTCCAACTGCTTTTTCTTCTATTATTTTATCTTCTGGCTTCTTTCTAAATGCAGGAATATCACCACCATAAACTTCGCCTAAATCATGGATGAGGCACATTTCAATAACCTTTCTTGTATCTATATTAGGAAATTCTTCTTCTAGAATTATTGCCATAATAGCCATTCTCCAAGAATGCTCTGGAACACTTTCCTGCCCACCAGAAGACGTCCAGGAATGCCTTGTAACAGATTTTAAAAGCTCTATATCGTGCAGGAACTTTAGGCTATTTTCTATCCTTTCCTCCATAATAAAAATAAAGAAAAAGCCTATATTAAACTTACTTCTTTCCTAGAATTCTAAAGACTTTTGTACCGCATTTAGGGCATACTCCCTTTACAGCTTTCATACCATTCTTCATAGTAACATTACTTGGATCCTTGATCTCTACTTGTTTCTTACACTTCATACATCTTGCTTCTGCCATAAAATTCACCTCAGGGTTTTATAAAAAGCTTTAACATAAAGCTAATTTTTATATTTACTGCCATTAACTATATATAAAGCTTACGAAAGTGTAGGCTCTGTAGAAAATCTCAATAAATCT
>CAZBGH010000137.1:0-4286 GCA_964491335.1 uncultured Methanosarcinales archaeon
CTAAGGATTTAAATGTGGGACTCCTCACAGGAGATAAAGAATTTATGGATATGCCTGGTGTTGAGTTTGTTAAATAAAAATCGGAAAATTTAGTCATTTTACCTTATTCTAGTGGTTATAAATCCTAATTTTTTTCAAAATATAGTTTTACAAAGCGAAAGATTTAAATAAAAATGATATTAGAAGAATACTATGCCAAATGAAGATGCTGGAAAGACTTTTAAAAAACCAAGGGAAGAGTTTGAGAAATTGCATGGTGAATGGGTTAGTTATCATGAAGGTAAAGTTGTTCATCCTCAAACAGGCGAAGAGGTTTCTAAGGCTGAACTTAGGGAATTGGAGATTTCTGATGTTGTGGATAAAGGATATAAAGAATTACAAACTAAAATAGGAAAAAAAGGAAGAGTTTTAAGGAGGGAAGAAGTTGAGCCTCATATTTATGAAATTGCAGAAAAAGCGTATATGGCGCAAACTGGTATTAAGAACAAGAAAGGTGTTGACCAAGATATATTAAAGCAAAATGCTAAACAGTACTTTGTAACTATGGCTTCTAGAGCAACAGGGCAACAGTTTGATACGTTTGAAGAAGCAATGCAGGCAGTTTTAGAGGCTACTAATCCCATCCATGGAAAAACTGATGCGGAGAAATCACGTATCTTGGAGGCGTTGTTAAGAGACTATGCAACATGGACACATGAATCCAATTATGAGGGTACAAAAGGTCAGAAAGCAAGTAGGCTACTTTATTTGACCCAAGAATTGTCCCATAAAGGTCATCTTGAGCATCTAAAAGGAAGTTACGGGGATATATTTGAACAATATGGAAGAAAAGGCCATAAGTTTGGGCCTGATGTTGAGGCACCGCATATTTTAAGGGTAGCTGAAGAAGCATACGCTAACGATAGGATTTCTGGAACAACTTTAAGAAGAAGGCACATAGTAGGCCCAGATGTGATTAAGTATAAACAACCTTACCAAAAAGCGGCTTAACCATTATTCGTTCTATGCATTTTTAGGAGGATTATTTTAGGTTATGCTGCTTTTTATTTGTTATAGCAGAGGATAATAGACAAACAACATACGCTAAACCCAGAAAGGGCGGCGGTCACTAAAATTTTTTAATCTGCTTATACTTCCCAGAGGCTTTATTTAATACACCTCAACTTTCAACCCCCTAATCCTAGTAAAGTGCTTTGCATTTATTTCCTGGAATCTTTTAATTTCTGTAGAGCATCTTTTTTTGCTACTCTTACTATAGCATCAGTAAAGCTCTCGCTATCCTTTTTCACATTTTTAAGTAAATTGTAAGCCTCTTCCGAAACCTTTATATATCAGTTGATTAATTAACTGACTGAAAAGCATATAAAATCGGTCAGTTTATATTAAAACTAGAACAATTATAGCTATTAAAGATGGAATTTTTACTGAAAGAATGGGAGGAAATGTGGATTCCAGAGTTAGTAGAAAGAGACATTAATGTGAGCATTCCGAAAAGGGTTAGAAAAATACTTACTTTTAGCGGCATTAGGAGATCCGGCAAAACTTACATGATGTTTCAATTAATAAAACAACTTTCTAGGCAGCATAGCAAAGAAAGCATTTTCTATGTGAATTTTGAGGATGAAAGAATAGAAAGAAAAAAGGAAAACCTTACAAACCTTGTTCCTAGCTTGATTAGGCTGTATGGCAATGGAAATAAAGAATATTTTTTGTTTCTTGATGAGGTGCAGGTAATGCCAGAATGGAGCAAATGGCTAAGAAGAATACACGATACTTACAGAAACATTAATTTATTTGTATCAGGCTCTAGCGCCAAAGTTTCTAGCAGGGAAATACCTACTGAATTAAGGGGGAGGGCATTAAATTTTGAAACATACACTTTAAGTTTTAAGGAATTTCTTAAGTTTAAAGGCACTCAACTAGAAAAAGATTCTGAATATGGAGAAAGAAAGCTAAGCATATTAAAAAACGCTTTAGATGAGCATATAAAATATGGCGGATTTCCAGAAGTGGTGTTGGAAGATTCGGAAATAAATAAAAGAAAATTAATACAAGAATATTACAGCACTATTGTAGCCAGGGATATAAGCGAAAGAAACAAGGTAAAAAAATTTGAGCTATTGCACGACTTTCTGAGATTATTATTGAGCACAAATACCTTCTCAATAAATAGAACATTTAACATTCTTAAATCACAAAATAAAAAAGTTGGAAAGGAAACATTAATCAAATACGCAAAATATTGCGAAGATGCTTATTTCTGTTTTTTTATTCCAATTTTTTCTTATAAAATAAAGAACCAAATGAAGTACCAGAAAAAGGTTTATTTTGCCGATAACTCTTTTTTATCCATGCTATCATTAAAGTTTAGCAAAGATTTGGGAAGACTTTATGAAAATATTGTTTTTATAGAATTAAAAAGGGATGATAAAGAAGTATTTTATTGGAGAAGCCAACAAAAAGAGGAAGTTGATTTTGTTGTTAAGCACGACTTAAAGGTCAAAGAGCTTATTCAGGTGTGTTACAATATAGAAGACTATGATACCAAAAAACGAGAAATTAAGGCCTTGCTGAAAGCGAGCAAAGAGTTAAAGTGCAACAATTTAATTGTAATCACAGAAAACAAAAAAGGAGAAGAGACAATTAAAAATAAAAAAATACAGTATATTACACTATTGGATTACTTGCTAAGTGATGCTTCTTAAAAACCGAAACCTTTAAATACTAGTTTCACCACTTCTAAATAGTTACATTTATAGTTGAGGGTGCAATATGACTAATGGCATAAATAGTACTGTAAAGCCTGTAGATAGCGCAACTAAGCTCAGCGAACTCGGCGTTAGAGATGTTTATTCTAGAGGCCAACATACAGGCAGGCCTGTAGACTTAATTGAAGGTCCTCCAGGCAATTTAGCTGGCTATCCTATTTTCCCGTTGACTTCTGGTTTTAGAAATCATTCTGGTATGCAAGACTGGAAAAGCTTGATGGCTTTTGAATATAGCCCTACAGTTTATACTGACAGGAATGGGCATACATGGGCTGTTGTAAGGACTTCTGATAGAGTAGATGCCTATGAGATTGGGGATTTGTTAGAATATGGTATGGTAGACAATCCTGATAATGCTGCTAATAGGTTTAAGGGATGGCTAGAAGCAACAGAAGGCTCTCATGCCATTGAGTATGTAAAGCCTAACCATGAGTTTGGTTTGTTTGAGCTTCTTCCTGAGCATAAGGTTGATTACAGCAAATATGGAATGACTGATATGAGGCTTTATGTCAAGGATTTTGGAGGACTGGTTCCTATTAATAAATTTGGGCTTTATATTTCGTTGATTGCCAATGCAGAGCAGGCTCTTAGAAATCTTATTTATAAAAATTATGTTACAGAAGGAGTCGGGTTTAATACTGTTACAGAAGCCTGGATAGAAAAATTACTGGAAAAGGAAGGTTTTGGGCCTGCCAGGGAAATTGCTGCTTATGGCGTTGAGAATTTTAAGGGGGAAGGCACTGCTGCTGCTACCTATCACAATGGAAAAGCAACTTTAGCAGCATCAAGGAATATCAATGAATGGGCTTCTGATGTTGCTCTAGCTTATGGGCTGACTGGCCCGGAAGCTATGAAATTCATTAAGAATTTTATATGGCAGCATGAACTATTTCATGTCCTTTACAGAGGGGAAGGCTTATCCAAGGACAAAACTGAAGCAGAGCTTGGCGAGCTTTTAGCCGAGTTCTATGAGGAAATGGCTCAGACTGGAAAGCCAGAGCATGCTAGATACTACAAGGCTCTAGCGGATTATAATGCAAAATACGCTCAGGCTTACCGAGAAGGAAGGGTAACACAGGAAGGATCTTTGCTAAAATCAGGCTCTGATCTTGAGGCCTTAGTCAACAAATATGCTTCTGAAGCAGAAAGATTAGGATTGAAAGGAGAAAAAGCAAAAGAGTATGTAGCCAACAAGTTAGAGAAAGGAGCCAAGGCAGTAAAAAGCGCTAAAGATGGAAAAGGTAATGGTAAAGAAGCCCAAGATGAAGAAGGCAGTACTTATTATGAAAAAAGCGAATTGAATAGCGAAGAAGTTGCTGAGCAGGAAAGTGCAGAAAGCGAGGGAGATGGTGCAGAGGCAGTAGAAGGAGCTTCGGATTAAGATATAATTACAAAGTAGTAGTAAAATTTATAAATACAAATGAATTTGCTAAGCCAAAGATGATTAGCCAACAAACAACTTATACCTAAATTTCTCACTATTTAAATGGGCCAATAACCTAATTTCTCAAGAATTAG
>CAZBGH010000138.1:0-4277 GCA_964491335.1 uncultured Methanosarcinales archaeon
CCCTCTTTTGCAATGCAAGAGAGGGTGTTTTACTTAAGACTTTCTACAGAGCCTAAATTACAACATACTTCTAATAGCCTCAACATCAGCTATACCCCAAACTTCTAGTTGTCTCCTACAGTCTTCACCAGTAAGTATTGCACTAAGTTCCTTGCCTCCTTCGCTTTTGATGGTTGTATAGCCATTCTGAGCAATCCCTGTTTCTTCTGCAAGAGTTTCACCAGAAATATTAAAATAGACATTAGGTTGATTTGGTAAAGGATTACAATCCTTCATGTATTGCTCACGTTGTTTGTATATTTCCTGTGGAGTGAAACTTACTTGCGTAAAAATAGGTAAGATTAATCGACTAAATAATCGCTTTTCTTTGTTGTATTTTGAATCATGTGGATTTTGAATGAATCCATGATGTGATATATCACCTATTTCAAACGGTCCTTGTACTCTTAAAAGATTAAGATATTTGCATCCAGGCCAATAGTGGACAAGCATAGGAAAAACCATTTGCTCTGAAAATCTTCTTTGTAAATCACCCAATAAATTCCCATCAAATAACAATGCCTCATCAAGTAACTCTAAAACAACGCCATTATCCATGGTTACAGACTTCATACTTGAGAACCATAGGGATCTGTCCTAAATAGAGGGTTAGTTCAATTATGTGAGCATTTTTCTAACTTAAAATTAAAGTTGACAGGGGGAAGTTCCTTACGGGGATGTCAACTAAGCAATATTAACATCAAAATGCGAACCGACCTAACCCCGAATGAAATGAGATTTAGGACAGAGCCGAACCATAGACAATCTCTTTAAATGTTTTGTGGCAATATACAAATAAGACGGACTTTAGATAACAACATTACCAAAAATCTTATAAATCCCCCTCTAATCTATGCGATTAGTGGGCCCCTGGCTCAGCCTGGTGCTTTGCAGCACAAGCTGCTCGCGGGCAACTAGAGCGTTCGACTGATAAGTTAGGTATCTCTCAACTCTTCGGAGGTGGGATTCAGAGAGCGATGCTCTCTAGCCTGACTCTAAAATCGAAAGGTCGGCAGTTCAAATCTGCCGGGGCCCATATATTCTTCCATATTTTAATTCCTGCAAAGAAATATTATAACCTCTTTCACTGAGAAATTCATCAAGCAACAGACTTAATCTTTTACTTTCTTTGATAGTAAGTGTAATCATATGAAGGTCTTTCCAACCGTATTTTCTTCTATCGTGCACATAAATGTGCGGATTAAATCCAAATCCTACTAGTATTTCTTTCATATTTTGTGCTAAATCCTTTGAAGTAACATTAAAAGCAAACCATTTTTTGATATAGCCATCGCTCAGAACTAATCCAAGTAAACAACCTCTTAAAAAATCATTATTATAAGCTCTAATAGGTTCTTTTAGTCTAACAGAATAAGTCTTTTTCCCTTTTTCATAGTGCACATAATTGTTAATAAATTCAAAAATAAATCGTGATTTTAATAAAATACTTGCTCTTTTCGAAGAGGAACTCCTAATCAGAACAGTATTTTTCCTAAAGATTTTGTAGACTCTATCTCGAATAAAAGCATTTAAGTTTTCATCTTCTTTATTAGAACATATCCTAACTATATAACCATGATCACAATATTGAGTACCATCTCCCATCCATAAACCAACATATACACCTATTAATCGCTCATCATTACAATATAGCCTTTTTACAATATTGGGACAGTTGTACATCTAGCCATATAGGGACACATACTTATGGATGGTGCCGACTGATTTTCCGCATCTTCTACTAACTTCTCGTAAAGACTTTTTAATACTATAAGCTATACATAGTTCATCAATTTCTTCTTTACTTAATTTTCTCATTAAATTCACCTCCAAAGTTTCATATTCGATAACTTTGGAGCGTCCTAAAAAGAGCTGTTTGATGAAAGATGGCTTAACAAGCTTTCATGTTAAGACAGAAAGATGATTATGCCTGATTTTATTATCTCTTTTTCAGGTAAATAAATAAAAAGCCCTTTATATATCTCACGTGAGAATGTCCAGTGACCAGTAGATGTCCATTTTATAACAGGAAAAATTAGGGCTTTATAGACTGTAAAAAGGCATTGAATCATGCACTGGACAGTAAATCACAAGGACCCATCCATTTTTAACAATTTCAGAACGTAGCATTTGCAATTTGTCACTTTGTCTATATATCGGTCTGCTAATCCTCTTTGTTAGCTTGTACTAGCGGACTACTCGCATACAAAAATACAACACGTTGCAATCCCATCAGAAGCACTAAGATCTATTCTTCCTTATTTTGCTCTAAGAACCTTTTAATCTGCAGCAACTGGTTCTTCATCTCTTGTACAGTCATTTTCTTCTCAACTTTTAGAAGGACTTTCATGTTTGGGTGCAATGCCCAATAAGCCCTAGCCCTCTTATTTCTTGGGTCTCTTTTTATTACATATCCAGCATCTTTTAAATTCTCTAGCACTCTAGTTACAGTTCTATTAGTAGGAACTGACAATCCTACTTTTCTAATAAACCTAGCCTTAATTTCAGACGCTCTCTTAACATTTGGAATGTCTTCGAGTTTTGTTTTTCTATCCATTGAGAATTCTTCTGCTAAAAGATGTAATATCCTTTCCCTTTTTTCATTCAATTTTTTTTCACTGTTTATCATATCATTTATATACATATCATAAACTTCTAATGCTGTCAATGCATTCTCAGAATTCTTTAATATGTCAAAAACTATTCTTTCATCTTTTGTTAGCATTGATAATATAGCATTTAACTCCTCTTCTTTAAACTCTCTAGAAGTAACATTGAGACCAGATAATATATTTTCATCAACCACTTTTTCTCCTCTTTATTTTTATATCGTAAGAATTAAATGAACTAATATTTAAACTTATTGCTCAGCCTTATAATGCTCTATAATGTAAACTAATGAGCCTATATCAAGAGCTTATATACCCTAGCAATATCAATCTACCTAATGTTGTCAGCTTTATAGCCATCTTTCCTTTTTCATAATTAGTCTCTACTAAACCCATTTTTTTCAGGCCTTCTGCTTTGAGATTCCCATTTATGTGATAAGATACAAGTGGCAAACTCATCTTTGATTTTTTGCTTAGCATCTCAAGCGATAGGCAACAGTCTGGTTTATTTAACAGCTCCAGAAGTTTCATTTTCTTGTCACTCAGCATTTTATAGTATGAGAATTTTAGCACTGGCAGCATCATTGCTTCGCCGTTATCAACAGAAAAAGCTTTTATACCATTCACAAATGCGGCACTTGTTGCAGCACATGTAGTTACTCTATCTCCAGTGGCAATATTAACAAGAACATTATTACTGTTCTCAAAGCTTGCAATCTCACTAACCTTCTTAAAAATCTCCTCCCAAATATTCCCCTTTAGTTCAATTACTCTTACAGGAATCTTAAACTTTTCAAGATCAGACCTAGTTCTTTCAGCATCTTTCAATTTTTCAGTAGGAGTTAACAAAATAACCTTCTCAGTAGGAAATTCCTTTAAGCCTACAAATAGGGCATCCATATTATCTCCTACAGGAGCTATAATTATATTTTTCATAAAAATCCATCTCTTCGCTATAAATTCAATATTTATTATTAAAATTATAGTTTAAAATATAAACTTTTGCCTTAAAAATACTTTGTTTTAAGTCTTAAACTTTTGTTTTAATACCTTTTACTTAAGAACCACGTGAAATATAGAAAATATAGTAAGCCACAAAAATAAATAGCTTTAGTTGTGGCTTCCTATAATTTCTTCTATTTAATAAAAAGAATAATAAAGCGCCCCTGACCAGACTCGAACTGGTGACCTTGCGATTAACAGTCGCACGCTCTTAACAGTCTTTAGTCGGTGACTAAAAATACCTGCTAAGCTACAGGGGCCTAAAACAAATGAAATAGATTTATAGTATCTTTATAAAAGTTTTGGAAAAGAAAACATTTTTAAATTATTTGAGAGTGTTTTATTCTATGAATGAGAATATGCTAAGAGAGAGGCTAATCTTTTTGGGTACCTTTCTTAAAAATCCCAAAGAAATTGGTAGTATAACTCCTAGCTCTAAGTTCCTGAAAAAAAGTATGTTAAAGAACGTAGACTTTGATAAAGCTAAGTATATTGTAGAGTACGGCTCAGGTACTGGTATCTTCACAAAAGAAATTCTCAAAAATGCAAGAAAAGATTCAGTTGTTCTCGGGTTTGAGATAAACAAGAAATTCTATAGATACTTGAAAAATAATCTAAAAGATCCAA
>CAZBGH010000139.1:0-4274 GCA_964491335.1 uncultured Methanosarcinales archaeon
ACAGTTTTATAGACGAGCTGCGGTATTGATGCTGGGAAGGGTTTCATACTAGCCGGAGTAAAACAAGTCTAAGTTGCAGTCACTCAAATGAATAAGAACCAAAAAAACACACTAATTTAAATACTACCTCTTTATTACGGCTAGCTATACAGAATATAGGTCTTTTTCTGTGATGTTCTAAGATCTAGGATTTTGTAGAGAAGTAATAAGAATAAGTAGGTAAGATAATATGGCATTTGGAGATAGAAAAGGGTTTAGGAATAGAGGTTTTGGAGAAAGAGAAATGCATGATATAAAATGCTCTGACTGTGGTCAGGACACTCAAGTTCCTTTCAAGCCTGCACCTAACAGACCTGTGTACTGCAGGGACTGTTATGAAAAGCACAGAAAATAAATCAAGAATAGGATAACTTATATTTACTTTTTTTTTCTTTTTGAGTTTACAACTGATTCTTTATTTTGTCAAATATCTGGCTTAATATAGTAAACCAACAAAGTAGTTATTGTTATGCCTTATCATGAGTTATACGAATGAGTTAGGAAATAGCTTATTATCTCCTAAATTTGTTGTTGACTATTTAGGAAGCCACAACTAAATGTATTTATTTTTGTGGCTTACTATAAAATTATCTTTAAGATATATTTTTGATATTCATATTACCAGATTAAAGAATTAAATTAACTTACTCTAAGCTAACCAACACATCATTTCCTTCTACTTTGACCTTATATGTAGATACTCTAGCACTAGGATTAACAGGGCTCACTCCTGTAACCACATCATATGTCCACCCGTGCCATGGGCATGTAACAATCTGCTCGTCTAGCATTCCCTCACCTAAAGGTCCACCTCTATGAACACATGTATTATTTGTTGCATAAAATTTTCCACCAACATTAAATAGTGCCACCTCTGTATCTCCTACAGTAACTGTAGTGCCAGTTCCCTCTGGAATGTCTTCTTTATTAGCAACTTTAACAAATCCCATCAGTTCACCATATAATATCTTATAATATTATACCTACTTTATAACAAACTCACAGTATATAAGCCTATAATATATAGGTGTAATATATAAATTTTGCTTTATTGCCTATTTAGAACTTTTCTCTCCTTTATCTTTCAACTTTGTTAAAAACAAGCCTTGATAAAGTAATGCTGCAAAAGAAGCCCCAACTAAAGGACCTATCCAATAAACCAGATGATTCTGCCAGAAACCTGATGCAATTGCAGGACCAAATGACCTAGCAGGATTCATTGCTGCACCTGTCATATTTCCTCCCATTAGAATATCAAACACTAAAACAATACCAATTGCCAACCCTGCATGATGCCCACTTGCTCTTTTATCAACAGCAACTCCAAATATTGTAAATACTAAGAAAAAGGTTAGCACTGCCTCAATAATAAACCCGTTCAATAGAGAAACACCCGATGCTAAGGATGTAGCCCCAAGATTAGTTGTCTTTGTAAAAATTACTCTTAATAAAAGTCCTGCAATAGCTGCTCCAGCAAGCTGAGAAACAACATATAGTATGGCTTGAACAGCCTTAATTCTTTTAGTGAGCCACATCGCAAAAGTAACAGCTGGATTTACATGTGCTCCAGATATATGAGCAGTTGCATAAATCATTGCCATCAAAACAAGACCATGAGCAAAAGCTATTCCAATTAAGCCAAGAGACCCCTTATACACAGTATTAGCTACAACTGCCCCAGCACCTATAAAAATAAGTGAGAAAGTTGATATAGACTCAGCCAAATATCTCTGCCAATCATTTACCATGTATATCTTATTGGATTGTATAATGAATAATATATAAAGTTTGCTAATCTCCTCTTTCTATATTATTTTTCTTAGTAAATTTATTAATCTTCATAAACCTATCAATTAGAGGTACAAACAAATCAACAATAAATAATGCAAAGATTGGTGCATACTCTAGGAATCTAGTAAAGCTAAGGTTAAATGCAATAACTGTTATCAAGAAGCTATAAACTACTCTTCCTCTCTTTGTTATTGGGCTAGTTACAGGCTCCACTACCATAAAAAATACAAAAAATAATATTCCTCCTTCAGTAATTCCTTTATATACAAATTCAATTAATCTATCATTAGACAATTCATTAGACAATCCTTGGAATAATAATAAAATTGCCAACGTTATAAAATAAGTAAGATGTATCTCCCACCTTCTCAGCCTGTAAAGAATAATAAAGCCTAGAATTAGAAGCAAACCAGGCACAAATCCAGGCAACCATGTAACTGATGTATTTATTGTAAAAAATAAAGAAGCTATGCCTATTACTGCAATTCCAAAATTAGCAGGATTAAAGACATGTTTCTTATTATATCTTATAAACTGCTTGCTAAGTATTGCTAAGGCACTTACAGCTGCAACTACTATATAACTTCCTTGAGAGAAAAGATTTGCAACAATCAGCCCAGAAATTGCCCCGCTAACTGGAAATTCTTTTGACTTGCATAAGATATAAGCTATAGCAAAGTCAATTATAACAGCAATAGAAAAACCAATTATTGCTTGTATTAAAAATGTAACACCAAACTTAAAACTAAGCACCACTGAAAATATTAGCATGCAAATAAACATCAAGTTTCTTACGTTATACCAGATTATCTTTAATGGGTTATCCATTAGAAATAGATTCATAGTAATTATATAAAAAGTTATCCTACCTATGCTCGAATACTAATCCTACCATTTTTTTATTATCTGAAACTTCTCTTTCATAAGTTCTGAGAAGCCCATAATGTCTTTCACTTAAATAATATGTAAGCTCTCTTATATTTACCAAGCATGCTGTATTCTTCACTGTTTCTGCATATTCTTTCATTGTAGGCTGTAATTTTCTTTCTTTTGTTATTGGACTGCCACCTCCCTTATTGAATTGTTCTATTATATAAAAACGTGAAGGGTTAAGCCCAAGCATAGAGGTCAAAGCCTTTTCCCATTCAACATGCTGCAAAACCAAAACTAGTAATATTCCATCATATTCTCCTTGCAAACGTGTCTTTTCTATATCATCTTCCAAACAAGTATATCTTATTGGCAAATTTTGAGCAAGCCGTTGTTTCAATCTTTCCAAGAACTCTCTTCTGAAATCTGTAAAAGTATAATTGTATTTACTTATTTGGTTTACTTCTACTTGCGTTAAATAGTCAAACATCTGCCCTGTTCCACAGCCAGGGATCAATAAGCTAGCTTTTTCTTCTAATGGAAAGTCTCTAAACATTTGTGTGGCTAAATGGGCATTTGCTTCAGCCTGGCCAATTTCAGCCATATGCTTATCTAAGTCATCTGGAGTAATTATCTTTGTCCATCCTAGTCTCTCATTTATGTCCATTCTACTAGAAAAACTAGGATTATTTATAAATCTTAAGACAGAATCAGCTAAACTCATCCATCAACTTGCTAATATCAACATTAGAAATATCTTGCTCAACTAATGGCTTTTCTTTGAGCTGTGGCAACTGATCTTCATAAGTAGCTCTCTGTTCTCTATAGAAAATGCCTATAGGTATCTTACTATCCCATTCATAGCTTTTTGCAAAAGCTGCAATTTTATCATCAGGCTTATAACTTTTATCATCATCTAGCTTATAAACTCTTGCTGCATAAAACTCGTAAGTGTTTACATGGTTAAAAGTAACGCATGGCTGCAAAACATCTATCAAAGCAAATCCCTTATGTTTAACTCCTTCAACTATCAGCTGTGTTAAATGCTTCATATCGCCAGCAAAGCCTCTTGCAACAAAAGTCGCACCAGATGCGATTGCTAGTGCAATAGGATTAATTTCCAGCTCAATAACCCCATGAGGTGTTGATTTTGAAACATACCCATGATGAGAAGTAGGTGAAGTTTGTCCAACAGTGAGTCCATACACCATATTATTGTGCACTATATAGCAAATATCAATATTCCTTCTAGCTCCATGCACAAAATGATTTCCTCCTTCAGAATAGCCATCACCATCTCCTCCAATCACAATAACATTTAATTTATGGTTTGCAAACTTGGCACCAGATGCAACTGGCACAGCTCTTCCATGCAGTCCATTATATCCATAAGTTTTTATCCAATAAGGCACTTTTCCAGAACATCCAATTCCTGACACTAGTAAAATATCCTTAGGGTCTATATTCAGCTGCATTATAGCCATTTTAAGAGAGTTCCACATACCAAAATCACCGCAGCCATCACACCAATTCGGATAAGCCTTTGTTGTAAGATCTTTAAAGCTGACCATTTT
>CAZBGH010000140.1:0-4207 GCA_964491335.1 uncultured Methanosarcinales archaeon
TCAACAAGGAAGTAAAGCCTAGAAGAATAGCTATAATCCTAGTAAATGAAGCTTTAGGATTTTAATTACTATCAACAACAAACAATATATAACCCTAATTATATGCTCACTTTGTTCGTGAGTGTCTACATATTTGAAACCTTTTTTGGTTGACTATATATGGATTTCTAATAAATATGGTGCCGTTCAAAATGTCAGTTTTGCCATTAAAATGTGAGCATCTTAAAGCTAGAATATCCAGCAAAAAGGAAATTGCAATGGGAATCATCAAAAATCTATAATTTTTGAATGTGATCGAAAATTCCTATGGAATTTATCGACATTTTGCCATAACTTATATTTTAAATGCGAGCCGATGGCAAAACCGAGCTGATAAGGGAGATTTTGAACGGAGCCTAACAAATATCGCATAACCGATAAATTTATATATATGTATCGTATATCCGATATAACATGATTTGTATGGAGGTGCAAATATGGAAATGTATGGATGTTGCGGAACCAGAGGTTTCCTGACAAAAGCAGAGAAGTTAGAGATGTTAGAAGAATACAAGGAATCTCTAGAAAAGGAGACACAAGGTGTCTCAGAAAGGATAAAGGATTTAGAGAAGACCCGATAAAGGTCTTCTTTATTTTATGTCTATAAGTTAATATAAATAGTAATAGAACCTATGCACATCAAAAAAGAGAGATTTAGGATTTAGATACATATTGCTCAAAAATCTTTCTGTCATAACTTCCATCGCTCCATTTCGTAGGCTCGTTCACAGAACAGCAATCGCATATGTTAAATGCCTTTTGAGCTACGAAGTTCTCAAAAGTTTCGTTAGAAAAGTTCGAAAACCCGCCGTAAATCCAGTTGTCGCCGTAGTTTTTTCTAAGAGTAATAATCAGATTTCTGCGGAGCAGAGTAAATGTCCGAAGGACTGAAAAGCTGGAGGACTATTTTATTCGTATAACTCTTTAGGAACCTTTAACTCTTTATTAGAGAATACTATTTCTTCACACTGAGCTATAGCTTTCTTGCAAATATCTGTCATATAATTGTATTTGCTCACAACTTCTTTACTCTTAATAGAAGAACCGTACCTTGCATTTTCTCTTTCATCCACATCCAATTTTTCTTCTTTGTCTCTATAAACTGTTATTCTATCAATAAAATCATCATCATACCCAATAAGCCTATTATCTTTAGCGTATCTTAAAAAAGTAGCAGTGCATTTCTGGCTTCTGCTTTCTATGCCAAATTTTGATAAGATAGCAAGAGCGCAATAGTATAATGTATAAAACCATTCTTCCGGAATTTTATAGTCAAATCCTTTTTCCTTATAAAACTCGCAAAGCTCCAAATTCCTCTTTGCTTTGATAAGATACTCTTGTGCTTTTTTATCATCCTGCAGAATAATAAGTAATCCTTTGTGCTTTTTTCCCTTTCTCTCATCCTTTATTGCCGTTATAAAACAATCTCTAACCTCCTCTGATTTCATTTTCTGGCAATATTCTTGATGAATTTAATAAACTTTTCCTGACCAAATAATACCACTCCCTTCTTTACTGCATCAATAAATGCCTTATTTGGCTTTTCAAGCTCCCGCTTAAATTCTAGTGGTGTGAAGTTTATAATGTGTATTTTTTTGATTAGAGTTTTTTGTATATTTTTTATTGTTTCTTCAATTTCTATAAACCTATTTTTGTTTGATATTATTCCCAAGATATCAATATCATTAGCTTCTTGTGGTGAATTGATTATACTCCCGTATAAAATAAAAAAATCTACTTTCTTTTCAAGTTCTGCAAAGTTACTTAACCATCTTTGGTGTTTTAAGGCGTCTTTAGTTAAATATAAGGCTAGATTTTTTTCTACAAGAGGATTATCCCAATTTAAGCTTATGCTGTAAGTGTTTGTTTTTCCAGAACCAATTTTGGAAAGAGCAACAAGCTTTTCAGACTGCATTTTTTTAAGGATTTTCCACGTTCCTACTCTACTTAGTCCAATTTTTTCTGCTAAAGACGTTATAGTTGGTTTTATTGTAAAGTCTTTCAACAAGATTTTCAAAATTTTTGAGTTTGATTCGTTCTCTTCCATTTGACCATTTCCTTTTAGTTAATAGTTATTAACTTATAGTTAATAGTGTATATAAATATTTCGGTTTTTGTCCAAAAATATAAATTGAAGTAGTGTATTTCTAAATTATAAAAATGACAGAAAGAAAAAGTACAATGCCGAACTGGAAAGAGAAAGCTGCATACATGCTAGCAGGGATATCATCTGTAGATGAAGCAAGAAGTAACCATTTGAAATTACAGGGAAACCCAGATAATATTCGCGTAGGTGAAATAGAGACTGTTGTTGCAAGCACTGAAGTTTTTAATCCAGAAGCGCTAGATAGTAGACTGCCTGAATTTTTAATGTACCATGTATTTAATCCATATCCTATTGGCGGTTACTATGTAAAAGATAGTGCCTGGAGAAAATTGAACCTCTAGAATAGGTAAGCCCAAAACCCAATTAGAGATAAAAAGTTTTTTCTGAATTGAATAGAACACCTGTTCGACGCAGTTTTAATTGCGTTAAACATGCTATTAAGTGCATAAATTTGGTAAATTTTTCTTGAGAGAAATCCCTTATTTTGCCAAGCCATTCATATAGCTAACCCTCCGCCTATTAAAAGAGCTTAGCATAAACAAAATAAAATCCAAATGATAATATTGTGATTACTAAAACTCCTGTGGCAATAACACTTGGTTTTGTTATATTCTCAAATGTAAAGGCTCCTGTTATAGAGTTTGTTTTAGTATCTCCTTCACCAAAGATATAGCTTTGGATATTACTGTTCTCAATAATTCTATTATCACTGGAAAAAACAAAAAGAGGAGCAGTGTTCTCTTTACTAAGATCTAACTCCTTACTACTAAGTTCTACTTCAGTAGTTATACATTCTCTTTCAGTAGCTATTTTAATGCCACAACCCAGTTTAACTTCGCAAGTTCTTAATTGTTTTCTGTTAATACAAGAACTCCATTCACTGCACTTAAAATCAGGTATGCATCCTCCATCTAAAGCTGAAGAGCTGGAACCGCTATTTTGGCCAGGGGTTGAGCTAGAATCACTACTCTGTTCCCAATCAATTACTGTTAATATCCAGCTAGTTGAGTTAGACATAGAGCCATCAGAAACATTCACAGATATATTATAAATTCCAGCATTGGTTAAGTTTCCAATAAAAGTATAATTTGTGTTATTGCTTAGTTTAAAGCTTCCATTTAATAGCCATGTAATGCTCACATTATCATCATCAGTATAGTTTATAGAGAATAATTGTTGCTCATTTTCTGTTATATTCAGGTTGCTATTAGGCGTAAACCCTATCAGTGAAGGTGCCCTATTTATCTTAATGACCCTCTGTAATGAATTGTCAGATTCATTAATTTCTTCAATAGCATTATTTAAGTCGGCAATTGCAGTAAAAGTTAAATCACTGATATTAGTAAAGTTAAAGGAATATGTTTTAGTCCTGTTAACAAACAATGTAGATATAAAAAATGTTTGGGAGAAACTGTAGTTATCAAAAATATCTAAAAATAAGTTATAAGCTCTAACACTTCCATTATTGCCTATTGTTACATTAAGGCTTAAGTTCCTAAGACCAAATAAATGCTCACTGCTCGAACTTATATTAACAAACAGCTCAGGGCTTTCTGACTTTTCAAAATTGGTATAATTATACTGGTTTGTTATATGTCTATTTGGTGCATCTATGACATTGTTTCCTAATTTTAATTTAGGGTAAACAAGGTAAGGACCTGTCAGCCCTCTTTTATATATATCTGTACCATTAACATCAATAATAAAATAATTAATTCCATTGCTTAATGACTGGCTTTTTGTAATCTGCTTAATATAGTTAAAGTAAAGATCATAGACGTTAATTTGCAACTTATAGCTATCATTGTTAATAACATTAATGCTGAAATTAAGCCTTAGAATATCAAATAAGCTGTTATTATTAAGATCTATACCAGAATCAGTTGCATTATAAATATACGAACTCTTAGCAAAATCCCTGTAGTCATATTGTTTAGTAGTATAATTAAGTGAATATAATTTGCTATTAATTCTTAATTGGTATAAAGTAAAATTTCCAATATAATGCGTATTTTTTATGGTTTCATTATCAAGAATAAAACCAATATTTCTTATGACTAT
>CAZBGH010000141.1:0-4190 GCA_964491335.1 uncultured Methanosarcinales archaeon
AGTAACTTCTTTTGTCGTTTCCTTGTCGCCATCAGATGCAGTAATTGCTATTGTGGAATTGAAGTTGTTTCCAGCTGGTTTGATTGTAATTAAGCTTCCATCTATTTCAGCAGATATTTTGTCAGGCTCTGATGCTGAGGCTGTATAGCCAATAGTGTCATTATTATTATCCTCGAAATAATCGTTTAAATCAATGGTTGTTTTTCCATTTATTGTAAGCTCTTCAGCATCTGATTTCCATACCGGAGGCTGGTTAGGCTCCGGCTTTTCTTCTTTAGCTTGTTCCGGCTTTTCTTTTTCTTCCTTATCCGGCTTTCCCTTGTCTTTGGTTTCGTCAATCCTTTCGCTTAAATTAATCACCTTAATCTCTTCATCTGATTGGGTTTCATCGCTTATTGTTTCATTACTTTCATTCTCCAAGATTGCAAACCCTGTTATTGACACTCCTGATTTGCCTAAATTAATGAGTGTTACAGCGCTGAGCAATAAGACAATTGCAACTAGGTAAATCAGTACAAGTTCCTTTAGTTTTTGTTTATTTTGCATGTTTGAGTAAGCCATCTGATTCTAAATCGAAACCAAAAGATGTATATATTTGCACGTTTTCTAATATTTCTACGTAATTATGTGATATTATTAAAATAAGGAGGTTGCCTAAAATGCCGACAATAACAATTTCATTGCCAAAAGAGCTAAAGGAAAGATTAGACAAGCGCAAGGATGTAAACTGGCCTGAAGTATTTAGAAGGGCATTTGAAAAAAAGGTTAAGTACCTAGAGGAATTTGAGGAATTCAAAAAGCAAAGAGGTGAATTATAAATGGTAAGCGTGTCATTTACAATATCGGATGAATTAAGGGCAAAAATGGAAAAATTCCCTTGGGTTAACTGGTCTGAGGTTTCTAGAGAGGGATATGTCGAAAGAGAGAAGCTGCATGAAGGCTTTGAGGAATTTAATAAAATTGTGTCTAAGTCTAAATTAACAGAAGAGGATGCAATGAAATTAGCGAGGGAAGTAAATGCTGGCATGTATAAGAAGCTAAAGAAACTGCATCCAGAGTTGAGATAGATGGAATTAGTGATAGACGCTACTATATTGTTCACAGGGCTAATTGGCAAAGGAGTCACAAAAGAAATAATCTTTTCAAAATCTCTCGCATTAAATAAATGCCCTATTTGGTCAAATGATCCGCATTTTAAGGAGCAATCATTAGTTAGAGTATTTACAACAGAGGAATTGGTTGAGTACTTGAAATCAAAAAATCTACTCTGATATTTACAATTATTCTCTAAATCAATAATTCTCTTAATTTTTTCTTTATTCATTTTTAATCATCATTTTTTCTTTTTGCCCTCTTTATGTGATGGCGCATTAGATGGCACATTGAATGTCCCATTAGATGTCCCATTTGATGTCCCATTAGAAGCCAGGACATAATACACATACTTTCCTTTTGCTCCAATTCTCTTAATGAGGTTTTTAGCCAAAAGTTCGTTTAAGTCCCTCAATGCGGTCTTTCTTTGGCAAGAGCATACTTCCGTATACTGGCTAGCCTTTATCTTCCCGTACAATCTTAGAAATACCATTGCTCTTTGCTGTCTCTCATTTAGAGCAGTATCTTTAACTTGGCTTAACTCGCTCTCTAATTCCAAATCAGGACTGTAAAGAATTACAACAACCCTTCCATCCCCCTTAACACTTGGTTTAGAACTTTTTAATGGATAATTATTCAGCTCTTCAATAACCCTATTCCAGCCTTCTCCAACTTCCTCAATATATCTTATTTTGCTTAGAACCCTTATAATTGTTGGATTTCTTGAATACTGCTGATATAGTATATTATCCTCATTAACCCCTCCTGCAAATCCACCTGGGCTGTCAAACTCGATCCTATCCTTGAAAATCTTAATCAGAATTCTTGAGCCCCTTACACTATAGTCCCTGTGAGCAACAGAATTCACAATTAATTCCCTTATTACATATTTAGGATATTGTAAAATTGCTTCTCTTGCAACCTGCCCTTCTTTTAATCTGTACAGAGTTTCTACATGTTCTTGAATGTATTTCTCAGCTTCGTCAATCAACTCAAACAAATTGCCTTTAATATCCCTCAAATCCAAATATCCTATTCCTATATCCTTGCCCGCGTATCTTGCAATAGAAAGATAGTATCTTGGGAAATACTTTTCAATATTTTTGCCAAACAACAAAATACCGGCATTTGTTGCTTTGACTTTATTGCCTATAACCTTGGTACAATTAAGAGATTGTAAGAATGATTTAATATTGCTTTTTACCTTATTTCCGCTACCCTTTTCATATTGCTTGATATATTTCTTAACTGCTTTTTGGTCTATATCATTATAGTCTGCTCCTTGACATATTTCAGAATCAAAATCTTTGTCCTTCCTTTCTGAAAACAATCTCTCAAATTCTGTCCTAGACATATGTTTTGTAACATTGCCGACCCTTTTGTAGAACCTTCCATAAGCAGAAATAGGCTTGTTGTCACTCTCGTCTATATACAACAATATAGCATCTTTATTCAATATCCTAAACACTTTTACTGTTGGATAAAGCTCTGGCTCTGTTTGTGCGCCAATTGTAGTTATAATATTCTCAACTGTCTGATATTGTATGCTGGCTCCTTTTACTCTCTTGTTAATATTCTGTTTATGGTCATCAATACCGATAACAAGAATACCGCCTTTATTGTTGGCAAACGCAGCTAAAGTTTCTGTTATCTCTCTTGTCCTCTTTGGATTTTGTTTGAATTCTAGAACATCAGATTCTCCTTGTTTTATTAGCTCGATTAATTCTTTTTCACTTATGCTGATATCCCTTTCTAATTTTTTAATTAGTTTTTTGATGTCAAAATTTCTATTTCTGCCAATTTTTTTATTGCTCATTTTATACCGCCTTTTTTCTTTTTTGCACGCTGGTAAACAGTCCAAACTGTGCGGTCATTCCTGTTCAACAACAAAGCAATCTTATGGTAAGCAAGGCCAAAAGTATCCTTAAGGTAAGAAACAATATTTTCCAGGACGCTCAGCTTCCTGTCCTGCAGAATTTTAACGGGTATTGAATAAGGGGAAATTTCTGTAATAACAAATTTGGATTCCAGCTTTTTCCTTGCATTTCTATAGCTAACAGCCAAAGCTATATTATTTCTATTTGTTAAAGAAGCAATTTGCTTGAAGCTAAGCAGTAAATTTTCTCTTAAATATTTTACAATATTCTCTAAACCGCTTAACTTATCATTATTAAAGACAGAAATAGGAACCTTGATTTCTTCCTTAACCTCGTGTTTTAACAGGTTATTTACAAGCTTAATAATTTCGTCAGAACTGAGGCCTGATTCCTTTAGGTAGTTTAGAGTATCTAAAAGCCTTTTCTCTGCTGAAACCTCTTTTTCTGGCATTTATATTATGTAAGTTTTTAAATATATTAATTAAGTATAAATATTAATTATATAAGTTATATTATTTTTATGTAAGTATAAAAATATATTAAATAAGTATCTATAGAAATTATGTAAGTATAATAAATTCAAAGAAGCATATAAGGTCCTAATGCAAAATTTAGCCCTTAATTTAGAAAAAATTATATTATGTAAGTAATAATATTCTGAAATAAGACTATTACATCTCATTAAAACATACCATGTAAGTAGATAGTATTTAAAACTTTCTATTATTTTGTATATTAGTATAGAAATTATACCATCCAGTTGAAAAAGTTATAAGAAAAAGGTAAAAGAATTAGCTATTCCTGGGATCTTCCCAATCCTTGCCAAAAACCCCATTGCCGTCTACCTCATTCTCTGGCAGCATATACTCAAAACCCCCACAGCTTGCAAACAGCTCATCATGGCAAATTACAAAGTTGGATACATTCTTGCATATAGCTTTAGTATAGAGCCTGAAGCCTGGAATTTCCGTAATATTTTCCACAACATTGCCAACATTGTCCTCAGCAACAACAAAGCCTGTAAGATTCGTAAGATTATTGCCAATTAAGAATGATATTGTAACTATAGCAGTTATAAGTCCAATCAATCCTAAAATCAAAATATTTCTCATTCTACTGAGGAATTCTCTACCAATATCTAAATCTTTTGTTTTTGCATTGATTTATAGGCTTCATCCAAAAAATAGATTAATCCCTAATTTCTAAGATAAAATATGGGTA
>CAZBGH010000142.1:0-4165 GCA_964491335.1 uncultured Methanosarcinales archaeon
AAAGTCAAATATAAGTATCCCCTACAGAAAAATCAGGGAAGTCTCGGAACATCTGGTTTAACAATCAATCTACTGATAAAGAATGAAAAAGAAAGAGGAACTATTTTTTGAACAATTGATTCAATCATTACAACTTCTTGCAGCAGAATATGATACACAGGTTAAGTCATTGCCAGATTTTGTTCATGTCCCTGACGAATTAGTTTTGATATACGATGATTGCTTTCGCATTGTTGATCAACTTATTGATGCAGGGCTTGTAAATAAGCAACAATCGGCTAAATTAAAAGAATTAGATAAAATTCTAGACAAGATGAGCGGAGGTAAAATAAGTTGCCAATTGAATACAACCTAGATCAGATCTCAAGGCCTCTAACCTTACATCTTCCGCAAAGCTTTTCTTCCTAAAACTTTAAAAATACCCCACTCCCTCTTCTTCTCATGAAAAACATCCTTTTTTACAAATATATAGAAATAGAAAATACTGAAAAGCTTAGGCAAGAGCAATTGGAATTAGGCAAATCGCTGAATTTATTGGGCACAATCTTGATTGCAAAAGAAGGCATTAATGGCTGCCTGTCCGGCAATGAGAAAGATTTGGAAAAATACACAGAAGCACTGATCAAAAATAAGAAATTCTCTGATATCAACTTCAAGGAAGGGCCTGTAGACAGGCATACATTCAGGAAATTGTATGTTCGCGCTAGGAATGAAATTGTAAGCTCCAGATTTAATGCGGATTTAAGGAATAAAGGAAAATATATTGAGCCAAAGCAATTAAAGGAGTTATTGGACAATAATGAAGATGTTATGCTGCTGGACGCAAGGAACAATTATGAATATGAGATTGGAAGATTTAAAAATGCAGTTCATTTAGGCTTGGACACATTTAGGGAATTTCCATTAAAAATAAGAGAGTTACAAGGAAATAATAAAAAAATTTACAATATTAAAAAAAATAATCATAGTATTAATAACGATGAAAAATTAAAAAATATTAAATTATTGAAAAACAAAAAAATTGTTCTCTATTGCACTGGAGGTGTCAGGTGCGAGAAAGCATCTGCATTTTTGAGAGAAAACGGCTTTAGCAATGTCTATCAGCTTCATGGCGGAATTCTTGCTTATGGCAAAGAATGCGGAAATGCGCATTGGGAAGGGAAGTGCTTTGTTTTTGACACGAGAGGAGCTGTAGATATTGATCCAAACTCGCAATCTGAACCTATTACGCAGTGTGTTTTATGTAATTTGCCTAATGCTAAGCTGCATAATTGCGCTTTGACTACTTGCGATAAATTCTTTACTGCTTGCAGGGATTGTTTTGAGGTATTGGAAGGTTGTTGTTCTAAAAGATGCAGGAATGAGTTACTTAAAGTATGACAGCATTAGTTGGAATTAAATAGTATGCTGGGGTACAGGACTGCTTCCTGTCTTTAATTCCAACCAACGCTTTACTAACTTTTTTACCCTATCTAAGTCAGGTATATTCTCAGGAACTCCCACCTTTGCTGGTATTTCTTGACCATTCACCAGTGTAATAACAGAGCCGTCTGGAAGATAACTTAAGAGATCCTCTAACTGTTCTTTCCCTAATCTTAGTTCAGCTGCTGAAAGATTTTTTTCCCACTCATCATCAGCAAAAGTTCTGAACTCTTCACTCTCTCCATAAATATATTTTATAGTAGCTGGAGGCTGATAATCCACAACAATACGATACCTATTAACAGAAACAACATTCCCATAGTTTTGAGGACTCTGCTCCATTTTATTGTTAATTAGTTGATTGATTCTATCTTCTAAAGTTTTGATATCACCTTCAAATGTTTCTCTTAATTCCTCTCGGGTTATTTCGTCTATGCCTAAAATTTTAATGATCTCATGTTCATAAGGTGTAATAACAGTGAGTGGCAATATTCCTCCCCTACCAGTCAATGCATCAGCTATTGTACAATTAATAGAGTGGTACTCACGTTTTCTAAATTCCTCATCACCTTCATTTAATCTACGAGCAATTTCAGGATCAACTTTTGCTAATTCGTCCCTCATCCTTTCTTTGGCAGCTTCCATATCCATTCTGTTATGGTCGAAGTAGTATGCAGCTGGCATTCCAATGTAAGCGCCCCTAACCCTAATCCTGCTTGGATCTACTTCTGCATCAAGTCCTAGCGTAGAAGCAATGCTATGATAAGAATCACTGGGCGCATAGGGTATTTTACCTGATGCTAAATTTCTTAATGCTGTTATACCCAATCCTGACTTATCTTCCAAAACATGATAAGGTATTCGTTTTCCCTTGTGCACTGCTAAATATTCTTCTAATCCCTGCCTAAAAGTATTGCTAACTATAACTAGTTCCTGATAGAATATATCCAACCTAGGATTCCACCTTTCAGGGCTTAATAAATTTCCGTACCTTGGTCTCATCCCGTTATAGGTAATATTTAACAATTTTTAAATCTATTGAAGTTTACTCTATAGAAGTGGAAAAATTTTTAAAAGGTTCACTATTGCTCCCTGTGTAAAAATGTTAATAACACTTGAAACTGTACTTGGAATCACTAAACCATTAGACCCAAATACTGTTACAGTCAATAGAGTAGAAAATATAAAAAACCCTGAAATTGATGGGCCACTAACAACAGCTAATTTTGTAAGGGACCTATGGACTGCTGGAGAAAGTAATGGCTATGATGATATAGAAGCAGAAGAAATTAGTAGGTATGTTGTTATCAATAGGCCTGAAAATCTGGGGCAGCTTCTATTAGACATATACGTAAAGGATGAACAAGAGCTTGTATCTGTCTACTTAATGGAAGAAAAAGAGCGAGTAGAAAAGCACAATAATGGGGAAATACAAAGAATTGAGGATTGGGAGAAAAGTTTCAAAGGATTATTTACAGAATGGCAGGAAAGAGAAAATCGTAGAATTCCTGATTGGAGGGAAAGAGAAAGGAATAGACGTGAAGAATATGATTTAGAAATAGCGATTAAACGAGAAGAAGCAGAAAGAGCATCCTCAAGTTACGCTGAATTGGTCTTTAACGCTCTTGAAAATAAAGGTGTATCAATAAATTCTATTCGTAACCAATATCTTCAGCAAAGTTACCTTAGTGATTTACGTCAGGGCTGGTTACGTCAATTTTTGTCGGAACATGGTATCCAAGATAAAAATGTTATAGGGGATATTGTAAATTTGGCAATGAGCAAAGATGCTGTTTTAAAAGGAGATTTAAGAGAAATATTAATTAAACAACTAGGTGTAGTATTTCCAGAAGTTAAACCCTTAGAATTATTACCCCCTTATGAACCTGAGCCAATACCTGAGTCAGAACCAAAGCCAAATCCCGGGCCACGACATGAGATAAACCTAATAGAACCTGTACCATTACAAAGAGAGCTGGAAGCTGTTGTTATGAGCCCCTATAATAGACAATCTTTAGAAAGCTTAAACTTAACACAGGAAGCTTGGGATGCAGCAGGAATTAGTCCTCAAGAAGTTCGTAATAAAGCAATTAAAGATGTCATACCACTAAATGATCAGCATTTATTAGTCAGAGTTGTTGGAAAGTCTGAAAAAGAATCTGGAAATCTGAATTTAGTGCAGATTATTAGCGGTGCACCAAAGGTACTAAGACCATACTTTCGCAGACCTGTTGAGATAGCGTATGATGCCTATGCATTAGGCGGTGTTATCCTTAGAGCAATTCATGATTATTTTACAGAAGACGAGAAGGGTAGAGAGATTATCAAACATATAACGGCTGAAAAACAACCATTTTTAAAGAGAGCTATTGTTGAAGAAATGCTTAATAGAACTACTCTACTGGCATCTGTTATGTTTCCAAACTGGCATGCTGTTGTTGTAGGAGAAGAAGAACCATATATTGCAGGATATTTTAAAGATAGGGTTATGCAATCTACAGAACCACTATCCTACCTTAGTCGAAAGTGGTATTCTACTAATGTTACCCAAGCAGAGCTTCAACAATATAGAGACATCGCAGCAAAGGTTATTCCTGAAATTAAGGCTAAATTTGCTGAAAACAAGTTTGGAGCAAAAAAAATGAGTGAGGGTATAACTAAAGACGTAGATGATCTAACCCAGATAATAAGTGTGGTTAGAAGTTTAGTCGATTCTGTCCCTAGCGAGTATTTTGAATTAATG
>CAZBGH010000143.1:0-4143 GCA_964491335.1 uncultured Methanosarcinales archaeon
AAATGGCAACAGAAGATGAAATCCATAATATGGCTATTTCTTTGAGCAAGACTGGAGTGGCTGCCAATATGAAAGAAGCAGTTGAACTTGCTAAAAGTCTTTTAAATCATCAAGAGGAAAAGCAAAGACTAAAAGAAGAGTTAAAACAAAAGGAGGAAAAAGAGAGAGAGCAAAAACAGAAAGAACTTGTTTTACCTCCTGTCCGTTTAGGTGTTGAAGATATTGATCTAAGCAAAAGCCTTAAAGAACTTCTAAGTGAGAGAGACTATGTAGTGTCTGAAAAAAGCAATAACTCAGAAACTAATAATCCAGAAAAAGAGACTAAAGTTAACAACTCTGATAAAATCTCTGAAAAGGATTTTAATGTAACTGATAAGAGCATTGATTCTGACTAACTAATTTACAAAAATTATTTTTTCTATTTTTCAACATAAAATTTACTATTTTTTGGTAATACTTGTGTAGCAATCTTTAAATATTAGTAGCCTATCTTTAGGGTGAGATAAAATGAGTGAAGCTAGCCTCAAATTAAGTATTTTGGCATTATCTCTTGTAGTTTTATCCATACTTTTTTCTAGTATATCATTTGCCCTAATCTCAATAACCCCTTTTCCTATAGATCTAGGAGATACTGATAGAGGCTCTAACATAACTGAGAATAAATTTAATATTACGAATACAGGAAATGCAACATTAGATTCCTTAGTAATAAGCTCTGAAGCAGCTTCAAAATATAATCTTAAGTTTAACACTACAAACATCTCTAGCATACCAGCAGGAAGCCAAGTTACAGTTGCTTACAATATAACTATACCTACAGATGAATTAGTCTCAAATCATTCATTAGCATCTCTAAATGTTTTTACATCAAATCTTTCAAATTCAACAAGCTTTATTGCAAATGTCAAGGGAAGGCTAAAAATTACAGATATTGATGTAGATGTTGATGGAAAAGGCTCTGCAAACTTACAAAACGGCGCAAAAATTACCCAAGAGGCAAGACCAAGGTCTATTGTTAGGTTTAATCTTGAAGTAGAGAATACCTTTCCAAACAGAGAGCCAGAGATTGAGATAGAAGATATACAAGTTACAGTAACTATTGAGGAGATTGATGATGGTGACGATTTAGAGCATGAATCAGAGACATTTGACTTAAAGCCAGAAAGAAGAAAGTCGTCTGATTTCAGGTTTGATATTCCTGCAAAAGTATCAGAAGATGATTATACTGTAAGAATCTTAGCAGAAGGCAGTACAGATGAAGATGCAGAAGAAAGAGTAGAAATGACTTTAATACTAGAAGTAGAGAAAAGAAGCCATGATATTTTAATAACTAGCTCAAAATTAGAGCCAACAACTGTAGCATGTGCCAGAAACGCACAGCTAGATGTTACTATTACTAATGTGGGAGATGAAGATGAAAGGCTAGCCTATATCCTAGTTGATGCGCCGCAATTAAAATACAGAAACCATGCAACTGAAATTGAGTTATTTGCAGATCCAGATGATGATGACAATATCGCAGCCAAGAATTTTACGATACCAATTCCTAGAGGTACAGAACCAGGTAATTATAATATTGAAGTTAGGGTTTATGATGACAATAATGATGTTAGGGATTTTGTAAAGCACGTTCTTACAGTTCAGAAATGTGTCCTAGACGAAACAAGCTCAACAGAGCAAAAGCTTCAGGAAAAGGAAACAAAAGACAAAGAAACTCAGGCAAATGAAGAGCATGGAGAAACTATCCCAATTTTGACAGAAGAGCAAAAGCCATCAGCTGATAATATTTTATCAGCTTTATCAGCTTTTACAGAGTCACCCTTGTATCTGCCTTTACTAGGTCTTATTGCTTTGATATTTTTGATAGCTGCAGTAGTAATTGTTATAAGATTCGTAAAGAGATAAATCTAACGTTGGCGTCGCTGACAATATTTAACCAAGCATATTATACTACCTAATAGTAATTACAAACAGAAAGGTTTAAATAGTAGTCCTGTTTTACATGGAGGATATTATAGGAGGGGATATAAAATGGGACTATACGAAATAATTGCAGACTCAAAATTATTAAAAGGATTAGGAGCATTATTTGGAGTAGGAGCTACTTTTGCACCAACTCTTGAAATGTTAAATCCGCCAGCTTATGCTGATGTAATTCTTTATGAACCAAGAATGGCTCAAGAGACAGTTACTTTATTAGCAAATTTACCAGAAATGAGTAATTTTCCTAAAGCAGGCTATGATTATAAAAGAAAAATTGCAGAAGCAATAATCAAAGTTTATGCTAATGGAATAAGAAGTGATCCAGAAAGAGCATGTACAGGAATATCTATTCTTTATGATGCAGCACAAGAGACATTTGGAGATGAACTTACTGCTAAAGCTATACAGAATCCAGGGTTAGACCAATTGCTAGTCATGTATAATAATTGTACAGGTAGAACAAACCCTACTGAAAGCTTGACAGGTAAACCAGGCAGATAATGTAATCATTACAAATTTATTTTTTTCTTTTAAATAATTTGTTCTTTTTTATTATAGCAAAATTATTTTTAAAGTTGAATACAAATTTCATATCTGAAATAAATCGTCAATCTCTTTCTTTCTATGCTAAATCTTAGCTATTGAAGTTATAAGCCTTTCAATCTTCTTTTTATTCTCACTAAAATTCTTGTTTGCATATTCAACCAACTCTTCTAAATAATTCTTATCAATAGTAATATTTCTATTTGCAACTATTGTCTCAATTCTTTCATTTCCGATAACCTCAATCATAATCTTCCTTTGATTCAGACTAATTATCCCAGCTCTTTTGAAGACCTTTCTAGCAATCTCAAGAAATTTTTGTGCAGCACTAAGATCTTTACATCTTACATGCAAGATTAAAGGTTCTTGTTTAAACCATACATCATTCTTTTTGTTATAACTCTCTGAGATGGCTAAAATCTCTTTAGCACTTACCTTGCTATGCTTCACTAAAAGCCATCTGCATTCATTCTTGTTCTTGGAAAATTTCTCTAGCAATACTATTCTTCCAGCACAGCTGCTTGTTGTATAATAGTCTGCTTTAGAATTAATAATATTAACAAGCTTTAAAGCGCCCTTGTCTATATTTCCTTTTTTGCTCTTATCTGTCTTACTAAGAAAATCTGCTTTTTCTTTAATGAAATAATCAAACATGGAATTATAGAATTAAAAATGATATATTAATTTATCTTTTAAGGCTGCTGTTGCTTTTCTCCTGTTATAGATAATAAACTTCCACTACCTAAGGCAAGTGGCATCTTACCATCCCATTTCTGTATAGTTAAATAATCAATATATTTTGGACTTTTCGATAACTGCTCATTAATTATTCTAATAGCCTCAGCTTCACCTTTAGCCTGTTCTATCTTTTGCTGTGCTTGGAACTGTACTACCTTAAGATTATTCTGCTCTTTGAGAGCATTTTGCTCAGCTGTTACTTTTTGCTCTATAGCATGATTAAACTCACGACTAAAATCAAAGTTAGTAATAGAAAGATCATCAAGTGCTATGAAGCTTTGAGAAAGCCTTTCCCTTAAATGCTCTTTTATTTCTTCTTTAACAATCTCTCTTTTGGTTATTAATTCTTCTGCAATATGTTTAGCAGTTGTAGCCTTTACAACCTCTTGGATTGATGGGCTTATAATTCTCTCTTCATAATTCTCTCCTATGTTCTTAAAAAGTGTGTATACACTATCCTTCTCTACATGATAATTCAAAGCAACTTCTGTTGAAACTACCTGTAAGTCTTTTGACGCCGCTGAGGCATGTGCATTATATATCCTTGTTCTAACCTCAAACCTGTAAGGAGTCTCAAAGAAAGGGATCTTAAAGTGCAATCCTTCATCATAAGTCTTACTTTTAATTCCAGTAAAGCTGTTGAATATAACACCTTTTTGTCCAGGTCCTACTATAAAAAATGAGCTAAAAATTAGAATGAGTACAAGTATTACTATCGCAATATTTCTTATAATCTTAAGAATTTGCTTATTATCCCAAGGTTTTCCAGTGTCCCATGGCTTTTTCTCTGCTATTGTAAATACACCTCATAAAAACCAAATGATTATTATTGCTTATTTAAATGTTGTGGCAAACTGGTTTTTTGCAGCTTAGTTGTTG
>CAZBGH010000144.1:0-4135 GCA_964491335.1 uncultured Methanosarcinales archaeon
GTTGTCGTTTTCTAATTAGTAAAAGACACTATGCATTGTCCTAAAACTTGTGTCTACTTGTGTCTTTTACTAATATCAGATTGGCTATATAAATATCTTTTGAACCATAAGCGGTACTTAACAGCTTCGATTTACCAGCCAGAGATTAACCAGCACTGTTTTGTAGGTTTCATTGAAAAGTCCCTTCGCA
This sequence comes from uncultured Methanosarcinales archaeon, assembly GCA_964491335.1. Lineage (GTDB taxonomy): Archaea > Nanobdellota > Nanobdellia > Woesearchaeales > JACPIF01 > JACPIF01. The sequence goes on from CAZBGH010000144.1 coordinate 191, forward strand.
TTAGCTTCGGTTGCCATCGGTTCAGGTTCGCTTAACATCATGCTTGCACGTTTCTCTCTGGAATGTCAAAAATCTAAGATTTTTGAGCACCCGAAAACTCTCAGTTTTCGATGCCTCGAAACGTGCCTGAAGTCTTGGCTCATTAACCTTCACTATATTGATGGCAACTTCGGACTTTTCAATAACGCTGTTTTGTAATAAACTTTATAAAACCTTAGTATAATAAATTCTAATTGTGAAAAAAAGGGCTAATAGAGGAGATGCTGCAAAAAAGAAGGTAAAAGGGCAATTACTTGGTACACCAGTAATAGCTGTGATGGTAATACTAGGGATTGGTGCCATAGTGGGGCTTGGATATTACTTGTTCTTTGGGATTGAAAGGGTTTCAGAGCAAAACTTGTTAAAGAATTTTGAAGTAAGCCTTGATAAAAAGCTAGAGGAAACTGCAAGAAAAGGGCCTTCAAGTATACAAGAAGTTTCTTTATCTCTGCCAAAAGGGATAGATGAGGTATGCTTCTTTGAATATAATGAGAAATTTGATAAGTTTGCCAATATTAAGCTAGCTAGAGCTGTAGAAACTCTGAAAAATACTAATAGTGTTTTATTTCAAGGGGATAAATTCTACACTTTAAAGTTAGCTAGCTTGGATGTTGGAGATAAAAATCCAGAATGTGTTAAAACTCAGAAAAGTAAGGTCTCACTTAGAATGGAGAGCACAGGGAGCAAAAGTATGATTAAAGCACTTGATCATAAAGATTCAGTAGTTGACTGTACAAGTATTTATTATTCTGGAGATCCAAACAAAAGATTAGATCTTGTTTTTCTTGCAGATGGTTATGGTACTACAGACAAGTTTGCAGAAGAGGTTAATATGTATGTAAATAAGGTGTTTAAGATAACTGAACCTTTTAGAAGCAATATTGAAAAGATGAATTTTTATAGGATTGATGAGGATAATGAATTGGGATGCAGCATAGGGGAGTATTTGATATGCGATGAATTTTTAATACAGCAACTGGCTGTAAACTGCCCAAATGATTATATATTTGTACTGCATGACAGAAATAAGATTATAGATGCTGCACAGCCATTAAGATCCAGTGCAATAGGCAATGTCGCTTATATTAATACTGCTGATGACGCGTTTGTTGCTATACATGAGTTTGGACATATTTTTGCAAAACTGGGTGACGAATACTTAGACGAGTCTTTCTATACAACATTTGATGTTAAAAGTGTTCCTAATTGTGATGATGGCAGATGCAGGAAATGGGCAAATATAGATGGTACTGGATGTTTTCAAGGATGTACCACTTCTGCATATTTCAGAAGTACTGATAATTCAATAATGAGAGACTTCTACAAATCAAAAGAATTTGGCCCTGTAAATGAAAAGATAATTCATTCATTTATTGAGGTGTATGGATGAAGAAAATTAGTTTTATAATACTACTAATTGTGATGTTTAGCATATTGCTAGTTCCTGGTTTGTCACAAGAAGAGAAGGTATATCTAGTGAAACTTCACTATAATCCCGATGGGTTTACTATAAAAGAAGTGACTGTAAAGAATGGCTATGCCCCAGACAGAATGCTTCAGCAAGGAGATTATAAAGCTGAACTAATATCAGAGGATAATAAAGTATTGTATGGTTTTAATTTTGAGGTTCCTTTACTTTTGTTTACAGATGGAGGACAGTCTGGAAGATTGAGAGGAAGTGTTGTGAAATTAAATGAAACTGATTTCGTACTTGTAGTGCCTTTCTATGAAAGAGCAAATCTTATGATTAGGGATAAAGAAAAGGAATATTTTGTATCATTAAGCCCTGAATCACTAGGAAAGAGACTGATAAAAATGGGTTTATGGATGACTGCTGGAGGAATTATTCTTGTTGTATTCTTAATAGTAAAGAAGAAAGTCAATGAAAGACCTCCAAATTATGGTAAAAAAGAAAATCCTTATGAAATGCCACCTGGGAGATATTAGCAACCTTTTTATAGTTAAGATTTTATAGAATCTAAGGTGTAAAGAATATAAAGTAATACATAATGTTTGAAACATTGGAATTCCACTATTCCATCGAAAATCAAAGATTTTCGAGTGTGATCGGAAATCGCCTTGCGATTTGCCGACATATGAATAGTGTGGTTTTTGACAAATAAAAAGAGGATGGTATGGTACTTTATTTTGAAGGTATACTAAAGATAGCAAACTTGTTCTTGGCTGTTGTTGCTGGGATAATTGCGATTTCTCTTATCAGAGTCTCTAATCAAAGGCTGGAGCTTAGAGCATGGAAATTATTGATAATTGCTTTAGTGTTTTTTGCTATTCAAGAGATACTAGGCGCTTTAAGAGCTTTTCAAATATACAGTTCCCCATTCCTGACACATATAGTGCCATCGGTAATACTTGGCCTTTTGATATATGCCTTAGCAATACAGTTGCACATTAATCACGCTTCAAAATGAGCTTGTATACTGAATGTTTAGGATATGTTGCACCTTTCTATAATCTTGCATTTGTAGTTATCGTTGTATTAATGTTTATAAAATTGTTAAGAACTCAAAATAAAAGGGTATATACTGAGCCATGGAAATGGCTTTTTTATGCTATTCTTATTTTTATTGTTGAGGAAATATTAACAGTGTTAGATGCAAGTGGATACATGATTAATAATTTGGTGTTCCCTGTACTTGAGACTCTTATAATATCCTGCTTTATTTACATGCTATTATTGCAAAGAGAGTACGTAAATAGTAAAAAGAAATAGGTTATAATTGGTTCAGAGTAAATAAAGGATTTGCGCCAAGATTTATTTTAACTTTTATAATAATTTGGAAACGATTCATATTGTGTCTACCATTAGTCCGCCTATTATTGATGTTTCGAAAACCTTTGGATTTCGAAGCTAGGAAATCTAAAGATTTCCTATGTCCAGCTATATGTGGCGGACATGTTGAGGAACTATGTTCGAGACATTTAGGAAGCCCTAGCTTCCTACAGACAAGCACCACTACACCAAAAGTTGCAAAGGAGATTAATACAAAAAATTTCATATTGCTGAGAACAAGAGACAGATTAGTTTGTAAATAGAATAATATAAATCTAAAGATGATGGATAAAAAAGGGATATCACCATTAGTAGCAACTTTGCTTTTGGTAGCTTTTGCTTTAGTAGTAGGTGCAATAACAATGACCTGGAGTAAGAGTTACGTGGAAAAGACTCAAGAGCAATCAAAGAAAGTAGCCATTGATACATTTAAAGCTGCAATCATAATAGGTATAGACCAACTGGACGATCCATTAAAAGAGATACAGATTAATTATATAACTGGAAAGATAAGTAGAGAAGAATATTTACAGAAAGAGAAAGATTTACTTGATATAGAAAGTTCTTCAGGTGGACATTGCACGACTGATGCAGAATGCATTAAAGGTTTTACTTGTTGGTATAAAATTCCTTCAGGAATCTTTGTAGGCGTAAAAGGAGATCAGAAAAATCCTGGAAAATGTTATAGTAATAGCCTGGTTTCTAAAGTTAAAAATTAAGTGGGAGAAAACATATAAATGAGAAAGCAATTAAAACTATTTCTGACAGATACAAACGAAAGAAGGGGGGATATTTAAAAGAACGAGGTTTGTAGATATATTACTAAAATAATTCTTTAAATGCCTATTAAAATTATTTGAATATGCATGAAGATGCCTATAAAGGATAAGTTTTCCAGATTGAATAAGGATTTCTTTTGTAACTCTAATTATTCTATCTGTCTTTCTAGATGGAAGATGAGAAAAAGGTAGGCTAGATAGTACATAATCTATCCTTGAAATGTTATATAACCCAAGGTATTTTTTAATATTCTCAGCACTGTCATTAATTATTATAAGCCTTGGATCTTTTAGATTATTTTTCAAGTATCTATAGAATTTCTTGTTTATCTCAAA
>CAZBGH010000145.1:0-4128 GCA_964491335.1 uncultured Methanosarcinales archaeon
AAATTATTGATTAAGAAAGCGAACATAACAGAGCCCTTAACTGCAGATATTGGCATTGATGATGTAAGCAGAGAGCAGCAGATTAAGGATGTTGAGATTATTAAACAGTATGCAATAGACGCTTCTGAGCTTAAGTTTGAGACTGCAACTTTAACCGCAACTGCCCAGGCTAACAGCCTATGGAAATGCAGGCAATGGGATTATTCAACAGAAGTTTGCTATGGAACATGGGAAAAGGTTAAGGATTTAGTTATTGGGGAAGAATATGAAATAACAATGACAGCAGATGATCCCGGATTTGTTGAAGGAAACTTAAACATAACGCCAGCAAATATAACACCAATAAATATAACTGAATTAGCATTAATTAAAGATATTCAAAATATAACTGTAATTAAAAATAATAATTATACTATTGATTTAAATGAATATTTCTCAAATATTGGTGATAACACAATCTTCGTATATAACCAGATGAATAATATCACTATTGTATTTGAAAATAATACAGCAACCATTATTCCCGATGAGGACTTTATTGGAAAAGAGTTTACATTTATAACAGCAGCAAAGGATAGCGAATCAGCATTTTCAAACGTGTTCAGCATTGCTGCAACTAACGAAACAATCGGCATAACTCCGAAAATAATCCTGGAGAAAAAAGACTTTAAATTTGATGAGGACATTGAATTAGACTTTGAATATTTGGAAAAAGAGGAATTAATTGAGCATGGTGGGTGGAAAGAGGAATATGAGGTTTATGAGGAAGATACAGAATTGGAAGAGGAAGAATTAGAGCTATTAAGCGAAAAAATAGAAGGTGAAGGGGAATTATTAGCGCAGCAGATAAAATATGAAATTAGCAATTTAACCGCGGAAAAATTAGCAGAGGAAAGCAATTTAATTGAGGCAAGATTTGACCGCAATTTGATAGAAGAGCAAAAAACAGAAGAAAAGCTCGGTGAAATTGAAGATAGGATAAGGAAAAAAGAGAAGTTTATCGATGAAAACGGAAAATTAACCAAAAAGCAAAAGCAAAAGTTTGAAAAGGAAAATGAGAGCATAGAGTCATTTGTTTATGATAATGAAGGCAGTTTGGAGGATATTGATGTTGAGATTGAGGAATTAAGAGAGGGCAAGTTTGATATTAGGCTGCCAAAACAAAGACAGTTTAGAGCTGGAAAATACACGATAAAATTGGAATTAATTAAAGATGGCATTTCTTACACACAAGAGCAGGATTTCACTTGGGGCGTCCTTGCAATTAATGTAAACAAGTCAATTTATTTGCCAGATGAAGACAGCTTTATTGGAATAGGAGTTCTTGATGACCAAGGCAAGATTGTATGCAATGCAGATGTTGCATTAGAAATAATTAATCCATTAAATGAAAAAACAATTCTTACAACAGCTAATAATGATATAAAAATAAGCCCAGAATGCGAGACTTTGGGAGTTACTTCATTGCCTGATTATTATACTGATTATAAAGTTTCTGGAGTTGGGAATTATATAATGAATTTAACAGCCATAACTTCTAATGGAGTAAGGAGCATTGAGGATAACTTTACTGTTGCAAGCTCTGTTGACTTTGATGTTGCCAGGAAAGGGCCGACAAGGGTTTATCCTGCTGTTGCTTATACGATGAAAATACCGATTATTGCAAATCAAAACTATAATGGAATAATAAATGAGTATGTGCCTGCTGGATTTGATATTAGCGAGGTTGAGATTTATGAGGTTACGCAAGAAGAAACTACATTATCATCAGCCGAAGATACAGAAACAAGCAATAAAGTTTCAGAATCTTTATCAGAGATTGCATTGTCAGCAGTTGGAAAATCAGCAGAAAACAATTTAAACTTAAACAGTAATCAAAATAAAAAAGAAATAAAAACGGAGTCCCAGAACCTGGAATTAAAAGCGGGATCCGCTGTCTACCCGGACAATAAAGGTAATAGGACAAATAAGTATTTAAACATTTCGCTTCGAAACTTAGGTTTAGAGCCCAAAAGCGAAGCTCCCTCCTCCAGCGCTCAAAACAGCATTAATCAAAATTCAATAAATGAAAAAACAACATTAAAAAATATTATTAGCAAAAATCCAATAAATAATAATAAACTAAAAAATAATATTGCAAATTTCTTCACTTTAATACCATCAGCAAGTGCTCAAACTATTACATCGCCAACAATCACAGCAATTAATGATGCAAAAACAATAAGAATTTCTGCTAATCTGAAAAATAGCTACAACCAAAATTACAAGCCAAGTTCTTTAAGTAGATCGGAAGTTGAATATACTTTAATACGTGATTGTTTCTTAAACTCTTTATCTTCTGACCAAATTGGACAATTAAGCTTTAACGCTAATGCAAAGTATTCTGTATCATCAGGCTCAGGAGAAATTTGTTTAGCTTCATCTAAAAATTTGACAAAATCTTCTGTATTAAAGAATTCAATTTGGGGCGTAAGCAAGATTAGAAATGAGGAAATATCTCCTTCATTCAACCCAGATTTCTCCATAATCTCAGATTTATGTTCCCGAAACTCTTCCAAAATAAATTTAGGGGATACTCGCTCAAGTCTTCTATCAAAAAATAAATTGAGTGTTTTGCCTTTTGCAATTACCGCTGAAAATAGTTCATTGGCATCTACAACAAGCAACATTTACAACAAGCCTTTCTTTTTTAATTCCTTAAACCTGCCTTCCTTAAGTTTCCTGCCAAGTTCTATAGCATCTTCCTCGGTTAACTTACTTTTATCAGCTATTGTCTTAAGTGCAACAAACCTTACCAATTCTTCTGTAACTGACTTAGTGACTGCACTAGATACATCTAAGCGAAGTTCTTTTATTTCCTTTTCCAACTCATCTGGAATTTCAACCTTTAGCTCTGCCATTTTATCATCAAATGAAAATTATGAAAATGAGTATTTAAAACTTTCTAATAAACAAAACTCAATAAACAAAACAACAATATTAAAAGATGATAATAATAAACTAAAAAGTAACATAGCCAATTTCTTCACCTTAATACCTTCAGCAGAAGCCCAACAAGATCCAATAAATAATAATATCAATAATAATAATTTAATCAATAGTAAAATTAATAATGCAGCAATAACAACGCTCAACGACACAAAAATAATAAGCATTCCTTCTAATTTGAAAAATAGCTACAACCAAAATTACAAGCCAAGTTCTTTAATTAATTCTGACGTTGAATATATTTTAACACGTGATTGCTTCTTTAATGCCTTGTCGTTAGACCAAATACCGCAATTATACTTAAGCGCGGCAGCGAAGTACTGCATATCATCTGGATCTGGGCTTAATGAGTTAGCTTCATTTAGAAAAGGCTCCAGCTCTGAACTAGGTATTACTTCTATTTTGTCTTCTATCAACAATAAGAATTTATTAAAGTCTTCAGAATCCCTATGTGTTTTTTCTAATATTTCATCTTTGTGTTTCTTAAATTCAGAAAAGATAAATTCAGGAGTTATTAACTCAACTTTATCAGAAACAAGTATCTCAGCAGCTTTGCCTTCTTTGATAGCAGCAGAAAATAGTTCATTAGCATCCGCTACCAGCAGCATTCATACCAACTCTCTGTATTTCTTAGATACTTCCTTATTGACTTTCTCTCCAAGCTCTAGTGCATCTTGCTCTGTTAGCTCACTTTCAGACGCAAAATACTTCAAAAAAGCCAATTGCTTTGCTTTCTTGGATATTGCAACTCTAGCTACTCTAGACCAGTCTATACCTTTAAATTTATCCATTAATTCCTTAACATCCTCTGGAACAGATATTAATACATTTACCATTTTATCATCACCATACAAGCATAACGAAAATACGTATTTAAAGCTTTCTAATAATAGTATAAACTTAAAAAATAAAATAAAAAATATTGCAGATTTCTTCACCCTAATACCTTCAGTCAGCGCACAAGCAAGCAATCAGCCTAATGATATAACAATAACAATAATCAACGACACAAAAATAATAAGTATAAATGCTAATTTGAAAAAAGGCAAAAAATACACTATTTCCTATAAGTTTGACGCTCCCGGTATTTCTCCGGAATTCTACTTATTAGGTCCTTTGGATATTGGGGCATTTAAAGAA
>CAZBGH010000146.1:0-4101 GCA_964491335.1 uncultured Methanosarcinales archaeon
TTTATCAACAACTTCAACAGTTAATTTTTGCCCTTCAATTGCATTGGGGAAATACTGCAAAATTTTTTGCTCATTCATTGTAATGCCTATAGAAATAGTATTTTTATATAATTTATAAATATTTTTATAATCTAACTGCATTTAAAAACGAAAAGTTTTTAAACTTCTGATAGTATGTAGTTATCATTTATGATAACTATAGTATGTTAAAAGATGAAAAAGATAAATTTGATAAAAAAGCTGGAGGAATATGCTGTATTTAATTTAAAAACTTTAAAGCAGATAATAGAAAAAGACAGCAATTACTCTAAATTAGTTATTTACAGATTAAAAAAAGACAGGCTTATTCTTGAAATTGAAAAGAATAAATATACTGTTAATAAAGATGCTCTTATAGTGGCAAGCAATATAATTTGGCCTTGCTATATTTCATTTTGGTCTGCCTTGCGTTATCATAACTTTACAGAGCAGTTGCCTCAAGTTATTGAAGTAATTACAACAAGAGCAAGGAAAAAAAGAGAAATTAAATTTAGCAATACAAAAATAATATTCACAAGAATAAAGCCAAAATATTTTTTTGGCTACAAAAAGGAAAAGCATCAGAATTTTAACATATTTATTGCTGATAAAGAAAAGGCGTTATTAGACTCAGCTTTATTTAAAAAGGTCTCATTTTCGGAAATATGCAGTATAGTAAAAGATAATATTAATGAGGTTGATAAAGAGCTGATTGTCGGCTATCTAATTAAAATTAGGAATAAGGCATTAGCAAAAAGATTTGGGTTTTTGCTTGATAGATTAGGCATAAACAAATCCAAAGAACTTAGAAAATTCATTGATTATAAATACGTGCCTTTGGATTATTCCTTGAAAGCAAAAGGGGTAAAAAATAAGCAGTGGAAAGTGATAGACAATGTTGGATTTTGAAGAATTTGACAGAATAGCGAAATTAAAGAGATTATCATTGATAAATACAGAAAAAGACTATTTGCAGGATATAATTTTATTCAGCATTTATTCAAATATAGGAAAGGAATTAGTTTTTAAGGGAGGGACAAGCTTATATAAAGTCTATAAATTGAATAGATTTTCTGAAGATTTGGATTTTACTTTAACTAAAAATATTGACATAAAAAAGATGGGCAATAATTTACTATCAGACTTAACTTTGCTCAATATCACAGGAAAAATAAAAGAAATTAAGGAGCATAAAAACGAGATAAATATTCGGCTTCTTTTAAATGGGCCTTTGTATAAAGGAAGTAAAGTAACCCAATGCTTTATACCTTTGAACATTAGTTTAAGAGAAAAAGTACTGCTTGAGCCAAAAAGAGAATCTGTCATTCCACTCTATAAAGAATTACCAAACTATGAAATTTTTGTAATGCAGGAAAAAGAAATTTTAGCCGAGAAAGTCAGGGCAATTTTTACAAGATTAAAGCCAAGAGATGTTTATGACTTATGGTTTTTGCTTGTAAGAAAAAATGCCGCTTTTGATTTAAACCTAGTAAATAAAAAACTGCTCATTTATAATCTAAAATTTGAATTTAAGGAATTTAATAAAAGAATTGAAAAGATGAAAGGTTTATGGCAAACTGACCTAAAAAATCTTATAATTGGAGAACCGCAAGATTTTAACAAAATAAAGAGGGAAATTATTTTAAGATTTGGCTAAAAACTTCTTCCTCAATTCTGGACTTATCCTAGTCATTTCATTCTCTGGCAGTATCCTTAACAATTTCCACCCTAGCTCAAGAGTTTCTGCAATGCTCCTGTCTTCGTCTCTTTTCTGCTTTACAAAATTGTCTTCGAACTCTGCTGTGAACTTTAGCAACTTTTTATCTCGGTCACTTAGCGCTTCTTCTCCTACAATTGCAACTAAGCCTCTTAAATCTCTTCCTTCTGCATAGAACGCATAAAGCTGGTCAGACACTTGCTTGTGGTCATCTCTTGTTTTCCCTTTTCCAATGCCAAGGTTCATAAGCCTTGAAAGTGATGGCAATATATCTATAGGTGGATAGACGTTCTTTCTATGTAGTTCTCTAGATAGAACCATCTGTCCCTCTGTAATGTATCCAGTTAAGTCTGGAATAGGGTGTGTTATATCATCACCAATCATTGTGAGAATAGGGATCTGTGTAATGCTACCTTTTTTCCCTTTAATTATTCCAGCTCTTTCGTATAGAGTAGCTAGGTCAGTGTACATGTATCCTGGATAACCTCTCCTCCCAGGTACCTCTTCCCTAGCAGCTCCTATTTCCCTTAAACTTTCAGAATAATTTGTCATATCTGTTAGTATGACTAGAACATGCGCCTCTTTCTCGTAGGCAAAATATTCAGCAGCAGTTAATGCCATCCTTGGAGTTACTAATCTTTCAACTGCTGGGTCATCTGCAAGGTTTAAGAATACTATGCTTCTTCCCAGTGCCTCTGTTTGTTCAAAATCTCTTATAAAATATTGTGCCTCTTCATTAGTTATCCCCATTGCTGCAAAGACTACTATGAAATTAGTTTCTTGACCTACAACCTTTGCTTGCCTAGCTACCTGTAATGCAATTTCGTTATGAGGTAAACCATTCCCCGAAAATATTGGAAGTTTTTGGCCCCTAACTAATGTATTTGTTCCATCAATTGTAGATATTCCAGTCTGAATGAAATCAGATGGACTTTCTCTGGCATAAGGATTAATAGCAGATCCAATTATGTCAATCCTTTTTTCTGGGATAATTTCTGGACCACCATCAATAGGCTTGCCTGCGCCATTAAGGATTCTTCCAAGCATATCGCTGGAAACAGGTAACTTTATGGTTTCCCCAAGAAACTTGACTCTTGTTTCTTTATCAATGCCACTAGTACCCTCAAATACCTGCACAACAACAATATTTTCACTGGTGTCTAATACTTGGCCATTCTTGATTTTACCGTCAGGCAGCATTATCTTTACTAGATCTCCATATGCAACGGGGTCCGTGTTCTTAACAAATACTAGCGGACCAGCAATCTTATTTATTGTTTTGTATTCTTTCATAACAGCAATATTATTTGTGAAATATCCTTTTTATCATATCTTTTTATATTATTTTTATGATATTATAATAAATTTTGATGCTTTGTAATTTGGTTATTTTTAATATCTACTTCTTTAATAACTCACTTTCAATAATTCAAACTCCTTTTTCATCTCTTTTTCTATTTCTTGTATGATGTTTTCATAATCCTTTTCAAACCTTATGTTAGCAATTTTATGCTTAGACTTAATAGCCAAGATGTCTCTAACATTTACGCCTCTTGAAAGAGTTTCATTTGCTAGGTGTGAATAGTTGAGTATGATCTTCATCAGCATGTAAGTTTTTTTTAGCTCACAATAAGTATCAATCTCATGATAGGCATTTTGTTGCAGGAAAAATTCTCTTATCATTTTTGCAACATCTAATGTCAGCTGCTCTCTGTCAGGTAATGCGTCTGATCCAACAAGTTGCACTATCTCCAGTAATTTCTCTTCTTCTTGCATAATCCTCATTATATTGCCAATGCTCTCTCTCCAGTCTGCTGCAACGTTTGTAGAGAACCAAGGGGCTAATATTGAATGATAAAGAGAATATGATGTAAGCCAGTTAATTGATGGGAAATGCCTTCTCTGAGCAAGCTTAGCATCTAAGGCCCAGAAAACCTTTGTAACTCTTAAAGTGCCTTGAGTGACAGGCTCTGAGAAATCTCCTCCAGGAGGTGAAATAGCTCCAATTACACTAACAGAGCCTTCAACTCTTCCTCTCTCCTTTTTCTGTTCAGTCTCTCTATGCTCCTTATTTCCACTCTCTGCACCTAGTGGTATAACTCTTCCAGCTCTTTCATAAAATTCAGCAAGTCTAGTGGATAGGTATGCTGGATAGCCTTCTTCACCTGGCATTTCCTCTAATCTTGAAGATATCTCTCTCATAGCTTCAGCCCATCTACTTGTTGAATCTGCCATCAGCGCAACAGAATAGCCCATGTCTCTATAGTATTCTGCAATTGTTATGCCGCTATAGATTGAAGCTTCTCTTGCAGCTACTGGCATATTTGAGGTGTTTGCAATTAGCACAGTTCTATTCATTAATGGAT
>CAZBGH010000147.1:0-4081 GCA_964491335.1 uncultured Methanosarcinales archaeon
TTAAACATTGTCATTTAAAAATTTTTGTTTCTAAATGCAGAGAAAAATTTAAATACTTTAGCATTATAAGGAATTACTCGCAATGCTCAGGTGTTACAGGTGATGCTGAAAATAACAAAACACGACAGGGATAAAATGTCTGCTTTGGCTATTAACAGCGAGATGATTAAAATTGCTCTTAAAAGAGGCTCAAAGTTCAAAACTAAAGACAATAAATTTTTATCAATATAGGGAGTTTTGAATAACCCTGTAAAAATAACAAATTTTTATGAACGTCAAAACATTACTGAAGCCCACTATTTTGAAAATCTTAATGTTCCTGTTTATAAGTGTTTTTTTCCTTTATTTTGCAAGAGAAGGTGTTTGCGGAGCAAGCTTCTTTTTCTCATTCTGCTATAAGGCTTATGGTTTCCCTTTTTTGTATTTAGTGACTGGAGACATTAATGATGCATCTGGCTACATAGATACCTTGTTTCTTGGCGAGTATTTTGTTAAAGCCGGAAAATTTTTGCTAAATCCCTTATCATTTATGTTAGACTTAATCACGCTCTATTTATTTTCATGCATAGTGCTCGCTTTATTTGAGTATGTTAAGTCTAAAATTTACAAGAATAAAGGCTAAACTTCTCAAAGAGGGCTTTGGAACGCAAGTGACAAAAAAATTTAAAAATTAATTTTGTCGCCTATTTCTGTTTTACTTTTTTTGATAGTTCCTTCTGGCAATTCAACAGCATACATTGCCTTTTTCTTTGATGTATAGAATGTAAATGGAGTGAAGCTTTCTTTTTTATCTACAACAATCTTATTTTTATCGAGGAATAAGACATCAATAGGATAAAATACAAAAAACATGTGCAGTGAAATTCTTTTTTCTTCATTAAATTTAAATATTAATGCCTTGTCCTGCCTTTTAGAAAACATCAGCCCGATGAATTTTGAAAAAGCATCGCCTATAAGAGCAGATTTTTTTATTATTATGCGTTTTTTTGTTAAATTCCTTACCATTGCGCCAATCCTTTTAAAAGAATAACGAAAAGTTTAAATATAATCTCATTTTTAAGCCTTTTAAGCTTCTGCGGGGTTTGGAGCTAATATTTAATTTTTAATCCACCAAAACATTTAAATATATGTTATCAGTTCATTACATTTTTATTCATTAAATAGTTTGCCATATAATAAGAGGAGTGATAATGAAAAAAGAGGATAGTAGTCGTTTTTTTAATTCTCAAGATGGGAAGGTAAATCTATCTCTTTTAGTTTCTATCGTTTTTGTCTTTGTTTTTGTAATCATTGCATCTCTTTCAGTTGTAATTGAGTCATTGCCTGTTAATGCGATGATTAATATAACACCAGTAAGTCCTACAGACCTTTCAATCAATGGAAGTAAAAAGATTAACTTTACTTTCTATGTTAACATGAACAGTACTGGTAATGATGTTATTGCCAATTGTAGTATATGGACAAACATAACAGGCACATGGAATCGTGATATAACAAATTCTTCAACTGGAAACTCATCTAACATAACTAATTCAACCAGTGAACTTAGCTGGATGAACATTACATTTGGTGCAACAGCAAGAGACGGAAATTTTAGCTGGGCAGTAGAATGCACGAATGTTACTGCAAGTGGTACTTCAGGTTTGGAATATAACGCATCCAACTTTTCTATCAACAGAACACTTTATATTGATAGTGTTGCTCCTAGATTTATTCTTGATACTCCTAAAGGAAATCTAACATTCGGTACAAACCTGAATATAACTTCTAATTCCACTGCTGTATTTTATATTAATGTTTCAGATAACTCTACTCATAGTGTGTGGTACATACTGAACAATCTTCCAACCATTGTACCGGCTGGAAGCACTAATGAGTCCCTAAATAGGACTATGACTTTGGATAGGACTATCAGGGGAGATTTGAGAATGTACAATGTCAGCATAGCATTATTGCTAAACTTTACGAGCAATTTCACAGGTCCAGGCCCGCATAGTGTAGTTTTCTGTGCGAATGATACAACAGGCAGGCGCAATTGCAGCGCTCCAGTTGATTTCATTGTCAGGGGAATGAGTTGTGGCAGTTTGGAAAGATCGTTTGGCGGTGGAGAGGTATCACATCCTGAAATGGGTCATATATTTTTAGGGATGGACATAAGGTATGGCAATGGAACTGATTTCCCTGCAGATGATTTTCTTGATCCAGTAAATATAAACCTTTCATTTGTTGTTAACTTTACAGCGGACCAAGGTATTATAATAGTAGGCGCTAAAATAGACACAGAGAGGTTATCGAATAGCAGCAGTACAAATTATTCAAGCGAAATTTCAAGGGAAGTAAAAAGCGCAGCCGGCTCAGGGTTAAGGTCTAATTTAACATGGACAGATGTTAAGCATTTTATACCAAGCGAAGTTTCCTATGAATTTGGGATAGTCACATTTAGGAATACCTTTTCAAAGATGATGTTCTGCAATGGAACTTCTATAGCCAATCCGGGCTGCTTTAATGTTGGGCAATGCAATTCTAGCAATTTCAATATATATAACCATACAAAGGTAATTCCAGCTAACAGCGCCTGCTGGCTTACAAATGGATCTTGGGGAGTAGAGAATGGCAGTGAATCAAACCTGCCGAGCATACCAAGGGGATTTACCTATCTATTTGTTGATCACTTCTCTGGAGGTTTAGGCGCAAGTGACTTCGGAGCGCCCGAAATACAATTTTTCGGAAATTTGGTCAATGGCCAGCCTACAAGCAGAAAAGAAACCCCGCCGGACGATGTTGCTATATTTAATACAACAACAAACTCTGTTGTTATAAACTTTACAGTTACTGACTTAAACAGCACAGGAATAAACATGACCACTAATGGCACAATAAATGTTAGCATTAAAACTCTGGGAACAATACAGGGCACAAGCGGTGAGCGAGTATATTACAGCGGCAAGAACTTGACATGTACTCCTATTGGGCTTTTAGGCAACACAAGCATAGCGAACATAACAGGCTCAGACACTAATGGCAACCTAAGTGGTATTAATTGTACTGTTACAGTTTCTGGTTTGCGTAATGGTACACATAACATAACAGTACAAGCAGTAGATACAGGCAACAATTCCAATATAAACATAACATCTATTAGGGTAACAATTGACCAGATACCGCCTGTGTTTGTTTATTATAATTTTACTAATTCCAGTGTGGTTAATGCGAGCGGCGGTTCATACAACACTTCTTTTGGGCTTGGATTAGGAGATGAATTGTCAAGAGCACAGGGCGATGCTAACACTGGAAGAATATTTGCAATAGCAAACTGGACAGATAATTTCACACAGGTATTCGGAGGGCACTTGCAATTCTATAACGAATCAAGGGGTACAGGCGAAGACGGCTGGCAAATACTTAATTCTTCCTTTAGAACAAATTCAAGCTGGACAAACTTCACTTTCCCGATACCAAGAGGACATAATAACTTTGAGGGCAGGAACATAAGCTTTAGAATCATTGCCAATGATACACTTGGTAACATAAACCGTTCTGTGGGTGTAACGAACTTTACAATCCAGATAAATGACACAACAATACCAAGAGTAGTGATAAATGGGACTATTGCAGCTAATGGCAGTAACTTATCTATTACTTCAGTTTCTGTTGTAAGCTGGGTAGTAGATGATAATAGTAGGCTGACGGAGATTAACGTAAGCGTTGATAGCATAACAGATACAAGTAATTGTAATAAATTTAAAAGATTTACAACTTCGCCAGGTGCTGATAATGTAGAGTCACGCAGAAACTCTTCATTTGCAACACACGACACAGATATAGATCCTAATTGCGCTTTAAACAATGGTACACATAACGTTTCAGTAGGTGTAAGAGATACATGGGGTAATTCAATCATAGTATTCCATGTCTTTACAGTCCAAACAGGAAGCGTGCCGGGCTTGAGATTTAATAGTGTAAGATCTTCAGTTAGAACCCCAACCAATATATCAGCTGTAAATAATACTAATATAACCTCTTCTTACGGATTAAACTTTTCTTCTGTAACAGGTGGAGTGGATGTTGCTAACTTTACATA
>CAZBGH010000148.1:0-4074 GCA_964491335.1 uncultured Methanosarcinales archaeon
TGCTTAGCTTGACTATGGATACTGCGTGGCTTTAGCCCGCAGAGGAGGTCATTTTTTATGATAACTTAGTTATATAGTAACTCACAAAAGTCTTTCGACATTTCGTTCGTTCCTAATAGTCAACAACAAATAATATACAACTTTAATTACTTTGTTAGTTGACTATATTTATAATATTAACTGTATTATAGTTACCGATATAAATAATGCATAAAATTGAGCATAAACTTTCTTCTATGCCAGAACGTCTCTAAAGCTTCCTGCATGTCATCAATGTTTTCAAAATATTGTGACTTTGTTACATTATTTTTAGTGATTTTCCAACAATTCTCGATAGGATTTAACTCGAAGAATATGGTGGAATGTGCTTGACACTCGCTCTCTTAGCATATTGTAAAAAAGGATTTTTTATGCATGGTGTTTTGTGAAATCCGGCATTGTCTAGCATGAGAACATACTTCTTTTTCTTGTTTAGCTTTTTGAATAATTCTCTTAGAAAATGTCTAAATGTCATGCTGTTTTGTGCATCCTAAAAATCATAGTAAAATCTTCCTAGTGAGAATAGTGCTCCGAACTTTATCAACTTTTTTGAGCTCCAGAAAAAAGCTCCTCTTGGCGTTTCTCCTTCTGGAAACCAAATCTTTCGTATGTTGTCGTTAAATGAAACTTAGACTCATCAATTGCTATGATTTCAGAATCCACATATTTCGTTTGAATTTTTTTTTTAAGTCGCTGTGAAACTGTTCAACTTTTACAGGATCATTTTTTATGTGCTTTGGTCGAGGCGTAATTCTTGAAAACCCTATTTTGTGCATAATTCTCTCGATATGCCTTCCCGAATATTCCTTGCCCACTTCTTTTTTGATTATGCTGGACATTTGTTTTGGATTTAATGAACAATATTTTTCATTCGCAGCTTTAACTTCACGAGTAATTTTTTCTCGTATGTTTTCAAGATTAATTTTTGTAAGCATCGTTGGCCTTCCCGAACGCTTCAAATTTTGAACGCGCCCATGTCGATGATACTTTGCAATCAATCTACTTATCGACGATTGATTGCAGCCGAGAAGCTCGGCTATCAGTTGTTGATTCTTGCCTTGTTTGTCCCATTTGAGGATGAGTTCTCTTTCTTTTAGGGTTAACATACTGA
Source organism: uncultured Methanosarcinales archaeon (assembly GCA_964491335.1). Lineage (GTDB taxonomy): Archaea > Nanobdellota > Nanobdellia > Woesearchaeales > JACPIF01 > JACPIF01. Next base: position 1,151 of record CAZBGH010000148.1, read on the forward strand.
TAGTATGTAAGAACTTATATTTATATTTATGCATTTCTTTTGTCTGATACTATTTTGCTTGGGTGTTCAGTTTACCTCCTAAAAGAAAATATGAATTACATTACTTATTTACCCATAGTGTTGGCTTAACTGAAGAAGAGTTAAAAACATGAGTAGAACATGAATGGGAAAGTTTTTTAAATTTTAGTGAGTTAAGTAAAAGAATTAGAACTTTGTCTGAACTTGCCGGTTATATGTATTCTAAAAATGATGCGTACAGAGTTGGAGGCGTACCCCAAATACTACATCTAGATGCATTAAAAAGTTATGGAAAGGTTACTTGGATTGTATTTAACACTTAGCATAATCTCTTTTCTAAATATAGTAAGCCACAAAAATAAAGCGTCGCAGAGCAACGTAACTCTGCATTAGTTCATTAGGTATCACAGATACTGAAAAATAGTAATTAGTTAGACTTAAAATAAAACTTTAATTTGCAAATATAAGTTAATTATAAAAATAAATAAAATATAGTTGAAATTAATAAAAATATATTAGAAACTAATAAAAATTAAGTTGTAAATTTATAGTAAATTATTAAATAATTAGTTTAGCAAATATAAGTTAAATTAGAAAATAAACCATTTTAGAATTAATTTGCACATATAAGTTAAAAATAGTTAAAATAAATTTTACTTTGAAAATATACTTTGCAAATATATGTAACTCTGGAAAATAAATTCTTAATTTGATCTCTATAACACACTATAAGTATCCTCAAATAAATTGTGAGTGCTTGTCAGCCACAGGCGTCTAATAAATTTTTTGTTGTTGACTATACTATTACATGATTTTTCTAATCATTATTTCTTCATAATAATTCCATAGCCTATCAATCTATACCTATTTCCAACTCTCCTGGAAATTGTTACTCTTGAGCCATCTTCTGCACACACTGGTAGTTTTAATCTTAATCTAACCTTATTCCTTGTGACTTCTGTCACAAAACCAACTGTTGCAGCACTGTTTACGTTTAACATCAGCACCTCATTCATTTTAACAGGCTCTACTACTAGTTCTTCTTTTGTTCCAACAACCCTGTCCAGAAGCTTAAGTTCTAACACAAACTCTTCCCAGACTTTTGGCAATTTTCCAGGTATACCAACTACTGCTCCTGTTAGAGAGTCAGATTTAACTATGGATGGATCAAGAGTTGTTAATAACCCAAATGAGCCTCCTGGAAGTATTTCTTCAACACTTATTCCACCAGCCATAATCACAGTTATCTTAGTTGTAATATGTTTCCATAATTTCTGGTTTTTTTCTTCAACCATTCTACCAGGCCTTATTTCTATGTCTTGGTTTATTTTTAACCTACCAATTTTAAGTGCCCCTCCTAAGACTCCACCTTTCATATCCTTTGGGTAAGTTCCTGGCTTGTTTATGTCAAATGACCTTGCAATCAGCATAATTGGATCTTTACTTAGGTCTCTTGCAGGGGTAGGGATATATTGTTCAATGGCCCCTATTAATCTGTCAATATTAGCTCCATATTCTGCAGAAATTGGAATAATAGGCGCATTCTCAAAAATAGTTGCTCTTAAGAATTCTTTTATTTCTTTATAGTTGCTTATGGCAGTTTCCTTATCTACAAGGTCTATTTTGTTCTGAACTATAACAACATTTTTTATGCCTACTATTTCTAAAGCTCTTAAATGCTCCCTTGTTTGTGGCTGAGGACATTTTTCAGTAGCAGACACTAGTATTAATGCACCATCTATTATAGCTGCCCCGCTCAGCATTGTTGCCATCAGACTTTCATGACCAGGCGCATCGACAAAACTGACTTTTCTTACGGGAGTAGTTTCTGAGCCGCATTTTTGGCATTTTTCTTGGGTAGTATATGCTAACTCTTCACAGGAGCACTTATTAAAAACAACATCAGCATATCCTAATCTTATTGTGATTCCTCTTTTCAATTCTTCAGAATGAGTATCTGCCCACTTTCCACTTAATTTTTCAAGCAGAGTTGTTTTTCCATGATCTACATGTCCGCAAAGCCCAATACTAACAACTGGCTGTTTTAGTAGAATCTCACTTTCTGTTACAGTTTTAGTGCTTTGCTTACTCATAAATTCTTAATAACCTCCTAGACCCTCCTAGACTTAGGTTTTTGCTTCTGGTTTCTCTATCTTAGTCTTCTCTGTAGTTTTAGCTTCAGTTTCCTGAGCCTTAGCCACTACTTTATCTTTAGTTTTTTCAGTGGCTTCAGGAGCAAGCTTTACCTTGCCTTCCTTTAATATTTTTAAATTAATTTGAGAAATCTTTGTATGTATTGTGTTTCCACATACAGTCTTCCTATGCCTTATTCCTTTACCAAGCTTTCTTATGCCTATACCAGAAACAGCAAGTATCTTTTTTCTACCTGTTCCAGTTACATCTTTTCTCATAGGAAAACCACAATAATCTGAGCCGCCACTTATCATGAATTCATATTCTGAAAGACCAAATTCGTCCCCTTTCACTTGCTCTCCTATTTTCCTACCTACAAAAATATTTGAATCTGGCTCTTTGATCTCTTTTTGATAACATTTACCAGTTTTCGGATCTGCTATTACTAACTTGAAATCTGCCATTTTAATCATCCATAATGTTATAACAATTAGTCTCTCTAAGAAAATAAAGAGGATATTTAAAGGTATCGGCTATAATTTTGATATCTTGGAAATCGCAAAGGGGCACACTTTGGGACTTCAGTGCAAAGCAAACCAGCGATTTCCGAGCATCTTGGAAATATTATGATTTCCGAGGATCATCAAAAATGCGTACATTTTTGAGATGCTCAAAAACACGCCCCAAGCTTTAGCTCAAGGTTGTGTTTTTGATAGAGTAAGGCTCTGTAGAAAATCTCAATAAATCTAGCCCCTAAATTGTAGGCTATCAAC
>CAZBGH010000149.1:0-4037 GCA_964491335.1 uncultured Methanosarcinales archaeon
CCCCTCTTTTGCAATGCAAGAGAGGGTGTTTTACTTAAGACTTTCTACAGAGCCCAAAGATAATTAAAATATCAAATAATTTATATATATAGTCAACCAACAAAGTAATTAAGGGTTATCTATTGTTTGTTGTTGACTATTTAGGAAGCCACAACTAGCCTTATTTATTTTTGTGGCTTACTATACTTTTATTTAATAATACAACAGTCTTCAAAAATGTCCTACAAAACCATCTTATTCTATTCCATATTTATCTTGCTGCTAATAATAATCCTCTCATTATATCAAACCTATCTTTCTCTTCATCCCCCTAGGATTCCAAATGATAGAACACCAGCAGATCTAGGTTTAAAATATGATGATATAACTTTGACAACAGAGGATAATCTCAAACTTAGTGCGTGGTATATTCCTTCTAAAAATAAAACAAGTAAATCAATTATTCTAGCCCATGGACACCCGTTTAACAAAGCGAATATTCTAGATTTTGCGCCATTCTTGCATCAAAAGTACAATCTGTTATTTTTTGATTTCAGGGCAATGGGAGATAGCGAAGGCAATTTCATTTCCGGGGGCTATCATGAGCAAAAGGATTTAAAGGCAGCTATTAATTATCTCAAAAAAGAAAAGAATATTTCCAATATAGGCGCATTAGGTGTTTCAATGGGAGCAGCAGTTATTATACTTGAGGCAGCCCATAACAAAGAGATTAAGGCAATTGTTGCAGATTCTTCTTATAAAGATTTGCACACAATCGCTCAGGATTTATACAAGCCTTTCTCAATATTCAAATATCCTTTTATTTTCTTCTCAGAACTATTTGCAAAAATAATCTATAGCATAGATATAAAAGAAACTTCACCAGTAACAAAAGTCAAGAATGTAAAGGCTCCAATGTTTATTGTTCACGGTGAAATTGACTATCAAATCTCAGTAGAGTCTTCAAAAGCAATCTATGAAAATGCAAACCAGCCTAAAGAGCTTTGGATTGCAAAAGATACAAATCACGTTCAAACTCATTTTAAATACAAGCAAGAATATGAGAAAAAAGTTCTAGAATTCTTTGACAAATATTTGAAATAAATGCCGCATAGACTCAAAAATGACAAGACGCGAGCAAATCATTCAAATCTTAAAAGAAACACCACAAACAGTAACACAGCTAGCAAATTACTTTCAGCTCACAAACACAGAGATAGAAGTAGATCTAGGGCATATAGAAAAATCAGTAAAATCTCGAAATCTTAAACTAGGATCACAACCAGCATATTGTGAAAAATGCAAATTTACTTTTAAGGAAAGAAGCAAAATAAGAAAACCCAGTAAATGCCCCCAGTGCAGATCAGAATCAATTTCTGAACCAGTATTTTATATAAAATAAATTAAGTATAATGTCGCAAAGCTTAAAAATGCATCCTAAGATTACTATTATATGAAAGATTTAAGAGTAGCAGTAATAGGTGCTAGACCAAGAACAATTGGGTGGTGGCAGGCTAGAGAATTTCTTAAAACAGGAGCAGAAATAGTAGCAGTTTTTGGCAGTACAGAAGAATCAGCTGAGCATGCAGTCCACACTCTAAAGGAAACATACGATCAAGAATACAAAATAAACCCTAATTCATTTCCTATATCCGAGCTTGAGCATAAACTTCAAGAAATACAACCTGATGCAGTTTCAGTTTGCAGCCCTACAGAGGCACACTACCACCACACATTAACAGCATTAAAAGCAGGTGCACATGTCCTCTGTGAAAAACCTTTACATTGGGATCTAGGATTATCTCCAGAAGAAAATCTTAGACAAGCAGAAGAATTATTTAGTTTAGCATCCAAAAGAGGTTTACTTCTAACAATTAATACACAGCTTGCAGCATTATTTGATAATTATATAGAAGCCTACCAAGAATTGAGGCCAGCTAATGCATATGATACAAGTCCTACATCTTTTATAGTACAGATGGTAACAGCTGGAAAAGGTGCTGGTATTTACATACCAATGGACATATTGCCACATGCTTTAAGTTTATTATTAAGAATAGATTATCACGGCACAATAGAACAAGATAAAATAGAAGGCCTAGTAGAAGAAAAAAAGTCGTTTTTACATTTTAACTTTAATGCTAGTGGCAGAGTTATTGAAACTTCAATATTATTAGAAAAAACATCTGATCCTTTGCAAAGAGAATTAAGTTTTGGCTTTGAAGATCTATATGTCACTAGGGGAGAAAATAAAAAAGATCCTAAATCTACAGATACTTCATACTACCTCAGTGATGGAAAACTTATCAGAATTAATGTTGAAGATCCGCTAGCAGTATCTATTAGAAGATTTTGTGATTCAGCTAGGTATTTGAGAGGCACTGGTCATGTAGCTACCACTCTTATCCCTGATGACGAAGCAATTGCAAATATTAGACTACAGACAGCTCTAATGAATTACTTAACAAGTATTTACAAACCAAGCTAAACTCTACTCTAAGCCCCAAAATCTTCTATAGGGAAATTCTCAGAAATAAATTTCGTCATCACAGTATTTCCCATTGCACTGTAAACATTTGATGCACTTTCAAACAATCTTTCTCTTAAGCATGTCTCTGCTATCTTGTTTTGTCTCTCTTTATCATTTGTCGGCATGATAGCAATTGCAGCCAGCTTATATCTTCTCTGCTCAAATAACCAATCAGCTAGCTCAATAAGCTTTTCTTTATTATCAGCCATAGCAAGCAATCTAACACCTTCTGATATGTTATTCTTCTTTATGTATGCATTTGCAACATGAGTAAGAATATTCTTCTTCTTGCTATTATCTAGCATAGCTATGTTTACATTATCAATTCCTCTCTCCATTATCATATCAGCCAATTTCTTATCGTTCATTTTTATTAAATCTTACTCTAGTTTTTTGCAGACTCATTTTCCAATCTTTTCCTTAATCTCTGTGATAAACCTCTGAACAGTCTTTGGTATATATTCTTTCTGAGTTCTTAGTATCTCGCTACATTTTGCAAGTATATCTCCTTTATATTCCTCTTTTGATGTTAGTACAAATTTATCAACCTTCTTATCCTTTTTAACAATATCCTTCCATTTCCTAAATAGCTCTTCTAATCTCCCAGGTAGCTGTTCTATATTACAGTCTAAAATCCTAACAGTTTCTTGTAATATCTCCTGTTCTTGAGATTTTGTTTTCTTTGCAGCTCCTCCAGCAGTGAAAGTTATCCTTACTACCCCATCTGATATTTTTACAGCTTTTAGAATCCTTATTTCCCCTACTTCAGCAGTATTATTCAAATGAGTGCCACCGCATGCCTCAACATCAACCCCATTAATATTTACAATTCTGATATTTTTTCCAGGCACAACACCACCTTGATAAATACCCATCCCATATTTTTGCTCAGCTTCATTGCGTGGCATAAAGGATAGTGACAGTGAAATCTTCTCATTAACAACCTTATTTGCTTCTTCTTCTATTTTCTCAAGTTCTTCATCGCTTAAACTTTGATAATGGGTTATGTCTAACTGCCCCTTCTCAATAGTTTTTTTAGCACTTGCTTGATTTATATGCCTACCTAAAACCTTTCTTGCAGCATAGGTCATTATATGTGTTGAAGTGTGATGCTGTGCAAGTTGTTGTCTTCTCTCCCAGTCAATCTTCCCATTGACCATATCTCCTATCTTGAATCCTGGCTTTTGTGTCATCATATGTACTATAAAACCCCCTTGCTTGAACACATCAATTACTTTCTCCTTATTAATTTCACCTGTATCAAAAAGCTGACCGCCAGATGTAGGATAAAAATAGGTTTGATCCAGAATAACTTTATTATCAGTTATTTTTAGAACCTTTGCTTTAAAGTTTATTATCCTATAATCCGAGAAATAAAGAGCCTTTGTTTCTGGCAGTCCCTCTAAATCTAATTTTTCTTTTTTAACTGTTGCATGCTCCTGCTCATGTTTTTCATGCATCTCCGCAATTTTCGCATAAAAATTTTCTGGAATACTAATCTTCGTGTCTAATTTTAATGCTTCTTCCC
>CAZBGH010000150.1:0-4032 GCA_964491335.1 uncultured Methanosarcinales archaeon
AGTATGACAGAAATAGCTAAGAACTCTGGAGTAGGCTGGACAGCTTTCTCAGATATATGGTCGCGATTAACTAAAAAGGATATTGTAATCTTTACCAGAAAAATAGGAAATGCCAAACTTTTTAGACTGAATACTAAAAATGCTTGGGTAAAAGAGCTAATAAGAATGGACAATGTTATAACCAAACTTGAAACTAAAAAAATCCTTTCTAAAAAAGTTGTAGCCTAATTTCTTTACTTTAAAAAAATCAAAAACTGAGAAAAAATAGAAAGAAGCGATTTATGTATCTCACGTGAGGAGGTGACCAGTGACCTGTGGAAATTTCCTTATAAAACAGAATATATTGAAGTTATAGCTTCTAATAAGCCACTGGACAGCACTGGCCACTTTAATTTCTCTTTTTAATTAGTATGAATTTTATATACATAAAGCCTAAATAGAACAAATAATAGTTCTTTTAATCAAATTTTACGGTATAAAAATGGAAAAAGAAACAGAAACTTTAATAGAATTTCATAGGCGGAATAACACACAGGGCTTATCGAATGTAATTAAGCAATTATCATCATTTCATTCAAAATCCCTCTTAACTATAGGTAAATATTTCATTGATGAGGGTTTCGAAATAGAATTTATAAAGGAAAGTAATTGTAAGAGACCTGACATACTTCTATCTAAGAAAAATTTAAAGTTTCTTATTGAAGTTAAGACACTCCAAGAAAATAATTTGATGGATTCTCTGCATGAAAAAAATGACAACGAATATTTAACAGGCTATACCAGTATTACATATAGACCAAATTATTATTCTAAAACTCAACTTGAGAGATTAAAACTAGAGATAAGTAAGTTAAATAGTAACAAACTTTCTATGACTAGTGAAGTAAATATGGATGAAAATTTACCACCATTTGCTATAATAGAATATGAACATAATGAAAATAAGAGAATTTTGACATCTAGGTACGTTGGTAGCGGTTTTGGAAAAATCAAAGAAATTATTATTGTTAAGATTGATGAAGCGATGGAACAGCTTAATTCTTTTAAAGGTTTTCCCAAATTTATCTTATTTGACCTAGATAATTCTTCTTTTGATATGTACAATTTTCCAGAATTAAGCTTATTTAGAGATATTCTCCAAGAAGTTAGTAATAATCCTAGATATGAAGAACTGATAGGTATTATGGTTTGGTCGCATAATCAGCTATATCCTTGTTTCCAAGATGAATAAAGTGATATCCTTCTAATTCCTATTGTGTATCATATTACACAACTGTGTAAATATCTACATATTACTATTTCTATTATTTCTTATATTCCCCCCTCCAACCACTTTCTTAGTCTTAATTATATCCTTAACAACCTTAACTATATTATCAGCACTTAACCCATATTTCTTATAAAGCTCTTCAGGACTTCCAGATTCAGCATATCTATCCATTAATCCAATTCTTCTCATTATGCAAGGATAATTTTCAGATAAGATTTCTGCTACAGTGCTTCCTAAACCACCTATTATGTTATGATCTTCAGCAGTAATTACATGATTAGTTTTTTTTGCAAAATTAGTTATTGTATTAATATCAAGTGGCTTAATAGTATGAACATTTACAACAGCAACAGACAATCCCTCTTTTTGCAGAACATCAGCAGCCATTAAACTCTCATAAACTAATGCACCAGTAGCAAATATCACAGCATCACTTCCATCTCTAATCACATCAGCTTTTCCAAACTGGAATTTATAATCAGGATTATGTATAACAGGCAAAGCAGTTCTTATCAATCTTAAATAAGAAGGTCCATTGTACTCTGCAAGATATTTGATTGCCAATTGTGCCTCAATCGTATCACATGGCTGTATCACTATCATGTTTGGCAAAGCTCTATAAATAGCAATATCTTCAATTGCTTGGGCACTTTTGCCATCATCTCCAGTTATTATGCCAGCATGAGTACCAGTTAACTTCACATTTAACTTATTCCTTGAAACAACATTTCTGATAAGCTCAAAAGCTCTTTCAGAGAAAATTGCAAATGTGCTGGCAAAAACTATTTTTCCAGATACAGCTAATCCAGCAGATGTTCCAATCAAATTCTGCTCCGCTACCCCCATATTAAAGAACCTATCTGGAAATTCTTTTTGGAAGTGCTCACTTCTTGTACTATCTGAGAGGTCTGCATCTAAAACCACAATTTTAGGATTATTTCTACCTATTTCCACAAGTGTCTTTCCATAAACATCTCTCGTAGCTGTTTTCTCCATTTTAAAGTTTTATGATTTTTTATATTTAATATCTTTTTACTATTTTTATTTGCATTACGGTTGCGAACTGCGCAACATACATGTCCGCTAGTTCACTTTACATCCATGATAAGCGGACTCCTGTAAAGGCTCGTAGTTCGAGCCTCGTAATGCCAATAATTTTTTAATTCTGTTTTATTAATCATTATTTTTTAGCTTAAATTATTTTTATAATATTTACTTTTAACTACTTGCTATCAATTTATCCAATTCTTCCATAGCCTGCCTATACTCATCATCATTAGGCGCTTTCCCATGAAACTTATGATTTAATTCCATAAATGAGACTCCTTTGCCTTTTTTAGTTTTTGCAATAATCATTATAGGCTTTTGCTCTTTTTCATGTAGCTCATCAGCTTTATCTAAAGCATCAAGTATTTCCTGCATATTATGCCCATCAATCTCTAACACGTTCCATCCGAAAGCTTTCCATTTAGCAGTAACATCTCCAATGTCCATAACCTCTTTAGTCAAGCCAGTTTGTTGTACTTGATTTTTGTCAAGAATTACTACTAAATTGTCTAATTTGTAAAAAGCAGCTGCCATTGAAGCCTCCCAAACTAGACCTTCCTGGCTCTCGCCATCACCAATCATTGTGTAAATTTTATAATTCTTTTTATCTAATTTTCCTGCAAGTGCAAGCCCTATAGAAAATGACATTCCTTGGCCCAATGATCCTCCGGCAAAGTCAACACCAGGCGTAGAAAGTTCAGGATGTCCCTGAAGCAGGCTATTGATTTTCCTGAAATTTTTCAGTTCACTTTTTGAAAAATAGCCCTTTTCTGCAAGAGTTACATAATACCCAGGAGATGCATGGCCTTTACTTAATACAAATCTATCTCTATCCTGCCAGCTAGGATTTTTTGGATCAATCTTTAATTTATGAAAGTATAGAGCAGTTAGAATATCAATCTCTGAAAGACTACCACCAGGATGCCCAGATTTAGCATTATATATTACCTCAATTATCTCTTTCCTGAACTGATTAGCCTTTTTTTGCAACTCTTTTGCAAGATGTACATCAACCATTAGATCTACCAGCACCTCTTTATTTATTAAGTTTTGTTTTAATTTTTACTAATCTTCTTCTATACCCATATAGGCTTGTGATTCAGCTCCATAAGGATGATACTTATCATGTATCTTTTTATTATCCTCATAAAATTTTCTATGATTATTAAACCAAGTTTCTAAATCTGGGTCAGGAATAATTAAAGGCAGTGTTTTAAAGAATTCTTTGACTAGCTCTAAATTCTCTTTCTCTTCATTCTCATTAAGTAAATCACCACTTTCAACACTTCTACCTTCTATTTCAAATTCATAGGCATAAACTCTTTTGAAGATCCATAATGCACGTTTTATGTGTTTATCTGAAGTCACAATAATAAGTTTTTTAAAACCAAGTTCCTTTACCTTTTTTCTTGAAGCAAATGCCTCACCAATAGTATCTCTTCCATTTTCAACTAAAATAATCTCTTTATCAGGAACTCCTTTTCTTATTAAATAATCTTTTCTTAATTGTGCACCTGTAATTTTAAATTTAATTGCTTTAGGACTATAAGTGCTAAAATATCCACCCATTGCAAATATTTTATCTGCTTCCACTTTCATATAAACTTCAACCCTTTCATCTAGTCTTTGAGTTGATAGCTCTGTCAAATTTCCTTTATTATCTCTACCTCCACCTAAAATAATTATTACATCATATTTATCTGATTGTTCCATGA
>CAZBGH010000151.1:0-4000 GCA_964491335.1 uncultured Methanosarcinales archaeon
CCAGTCTTGCTCAAAGAAATAGCCATATTATGGATTTCATCTTCTGTTGCCATTTTGAGATGAATTTAAATTTTAGTTTATATTATTTTTATTTGTATTTGGTTATACTGAAAGTAAATTTTATTGCTTTGTAGTACAAATCGTCTTTATTTATATTTTCTTTTATCTCGGTTTAGTAGAAATCCTCTCGCATTCGCTCGGGTAATGCCTGGCTCGGCTTTTCTGTAATTTACTAAGGCTGACGTTCCCCGTAAGGGACTTCCCCCTTGTCAGCTTAATGCTGAATTAGCAGAGCCTCCGCGATATTGGCACTACCTTTAGGATTTCCACTGAGCTTTTATCTCTTTTAATTAACCTCTTATGTATTGCCTAGTAACATCTGTTAGAGTGCTTGCTGCCTTCCTAATTAATTCTTCAGTTCTTTCATTGCCTTTATACATCAGTTCTTTCTGCCTTAAATCATATTCAATACCTTGTGCCCTTGTTTCAAAAGCCTGTCTTTGCATTTCACTCAGATACCCTCTGTCATCAATAGTACTTCTAATCTCTTGCGCTAGGTTACTTGCGGCATTATAAACGTCTCGTGTAGGCATTTCTGCCAATCTTGCGGTGTATTGCCAGTGCTCTTCTATATGCCTAGGATTAGTTCCTTGTGGATGTGAATGCCCAAAAAGCTCTTCTTCTAGATTTTCAGCTTTTATTGCAGAAGTTTCTGTACTATCCTCACTTACCTTTTTCTTGGTATCAACAAACCTTGTTGTTGCAAATATCCTTTTCTCTTCTTCCCCAACGAGCATGTCTATATCAGCAACTTTTAACTGTGGAATTGGTATTTGCTCTTTTTCCTTCTGGTCCTCTACAATTTCCACTTCAGATTCCTGCATGAGTTTATGTGCCTCTTCAATCTCCTTTCTGTTCTTTTCTTCAATCTCTTTTAGCCTTTTAATTCTCTCCTCAGGCAGTAAATTTCTTAATTCTTTTAATTTTGCCACAATATCTTCAGCCATGAAAATAATTAATGTTTTCACTTATATAAACTTTCTTCTTTTAATGGCAAGAATAAGAATTATTTTTATTGTTTTTTTTATTGGACAAAACACTAAGTAATAACAGACTGAATAATAATACACTAAATACTACGATAAAAGCTAAATATATCACCATTAATTGCAATGCCCCCCTCTTTTTGTAATTTTGTAGTATTTAGGAAAGGTCCATACAGAATAAGCCTTCCTCTTAGTTCCTTCTTGAGCTTGTTATCTAGACCTCTATATAGTGGCTCGTCTGGAAAAGAGAATATTAAATCATATTGACTAAGGTCATGATTATAGAAATCTTCTTTCAGAAAGCTTGCACTTAATCCCAATTTTCTTTTTATTTCAAGGCTTTTATTTATCAGCTCTTGGTCATACTCAATACCTATAGTATCAGTAAATAAAGATGCTATAAGCACAACTCTTCCATCGCCACTTCCTAAGTCTATTAAATTTCGGTAACCAGAAAGATTTATTTTCTGGAAAAGCTCAAATATCTCATCACATACAGAAATTCCCCAGAACCCTCTTTCTGTAGATCTTACAGGTAACATTCCTTTCTTTAAAAGCTCGGCATGAAAATTTGAATATTCTTCTTTTATTCTGTTGAAATTGTCCTTTATTTTACTAATTCTCTCATTATTTGTTTTCTTTGCATGCAAATATCTTCTTTTCTCCAAAATTTGCATTAAACCTTTTTTATATTTCATCTTTAGCATCTATCATCCCTCTTTTATAGATTTTTTTGCAATTATTTCACTTTGCAACGATTAGTTTAACTTGTATACTTGTCTGTCAGCGAATGAATTATTAATATTATTATAAATTGCAACGTTTGTGTATCTTGTATCCATGTCCGCTAGTGCAGTTTACATCACCGATTAGCGGACTTTTGGCAAAGCCTCGCATTTCGAGGCTCGTTTGCAAATTTTATTATTATTCATCTATATTTTTTTTATTTTCTTTATCTTCTAATTTTTATTTATTTACCACGAGAGCATTCCATGCGCTTTCTTATAATTCTTGTAAGTTGGCCACATAAATCCTCTAACGCTTGAGGTAGCCTCCTTCTTTTCAAAAGCCATCATTAGTGCATCCTTTTTCTTTGGTTTTCCCTTCTTAAATGGCATTCCAAAAAGTTCTGCAAAACCTTTAATAGTTGAAGTAAATGGCTCAATTATTGTACCTCTTTTTTTTTCTGGCTCTTTCTTTTCCATCATCTGCTCACCAGCCTCTTCAAGGTATTTCATTAGTTCGTCTCCTAAAGCAACCATAGCATCTTCTATACTTCTATCAACTAACCCAAGTAGCTCAAAATCCTCTTCGTCCCTATACCTCCTATAATTTTCAATATCATCCTTTGTCCATGCGTAACCTCTAGCAATTACTCTTATTTCACCTACATGTAAAGGTCCTCTTTGGAAACCTTCAGCTTGGTATTTCATCTCAGGCCTAACTCTAAACCTAAAATTGTAGAGAGCAGTAGCATAATAATCCTTATTTGCCCTTGGCAATCTTTTAGCCAAGATTTCAATTTCAATTAAGGCTCCTTCAAAAGCAGCTATCAAATCTGGAGACGATTCTTTTTGCTTCTCCAGTGCTTCAGTATGTAGTCTTCTTATATTTCTTAGATAGGGCTTAACCCATGCCATATACATCTTAATTATATCAAAATGCTGTCTTAAGTACCTCAAAGTAAATATTCTTCTTGATTTTAATTCCTTATATGTATGCTCTTTCCATTCAAGATAACTCCTTAATTTTCTCTTAAGCACCTCCTTTACCTTTCTGTTAAAATCAAGTTTTTCAATTACTTGATCAACATCAATAGCTCTTAATGGATGCACGCTAAAGAAAAGATCTGGTAAAGTTGTAAATTGCAGCTCTCTTGCCATCCCAAACACAGATGCAGGATTTTTTGCCCCTCCTTCTCCTTGATCAATAAAAACACCTTTTAATGTTATCTCTGCACTCTCTCTTGACCTACTTTTTTCATCATAGCTATCTGAATAATAGTGCAACCTCTCGTCTAAAATTCTTAGTTCTCTAACAAGCTGGAATAGTTCTCTGACCATTTTCCCTACTGTTGCTAGAAACTGGCTTACTTTATCTTGTTGGAGCCCTATTCTTTGCTGAGAAACTCCAAAAAATGTGGAATGCTCAGTTCCAGCAAATAGATCTGTTATTTTTTCAACAAGGCATCCATTATCATATCTTAAGTAATTCAGTATCCAAAAGTAAGTTTCTTCAAGATTTGACGAGAATGTCTCATAAACTAGCCTATATCTTTTAACAGGCTCAGGGTAACCTGTCTCAACCATCTGATCTTTTCCCTCTTCTATCTCTTCTTGTGGATATATCTTAAAGTATTCCTCTTTGGTCATCCTCTTTTTTTTATTACTCTCTTTGACTTCCATCTATCCCTCTTTTATAGTATAATTCTTAAATGAAGTTTTTTATATTAATTTATAACTTATTATTTTCATAGAGTACATCATTTTTTCTATTTTTTATACTTTGCAACTACTTGTGTATTTTGTCTACATGTCCGCTAGCGCATTTTACATAATGGATAAGCGGACTAACGGCACTCATGGAGCTTAGCTTCAGCTGAGCGACCACTATGCGAATTGTTTTATTTAAAGTTTTTATTAGCGGACTAATCGCATGCCCTTATTCGATATGTGATGCAAATTGTTTTATTTGCGAATTTCTCTATTTTAATTGTATATCTGCTTATAATTTTGGCATTATAGCCTTTAATATAGCTATAACTAACCTATCATAGTATCCCCTTTTAGTATACCTATATATAATTTTCTATTTAGATATGCTCAAACTCTTACTAAATTAGTAACTAATAAGTAATAACAAGTAGGAAGGTATATATAGTGGTTATACTATAGATAGGCTACAGATAGGCTATAGATGTTAAAGATGAGCAAAATGGGAGATTACAAAGCACA
>CAZBGH010000152.1:0-3993 GCA_964491335.1 uncultured Methanosarcinales archaeon
TTTGATTATAACAATTTGCATTACGACGCCTTCTACGAAGGCTGTGCGATTAGTCGGCTTATCAGTGATGTAACATTTAATGAAGCCGACATGTAGACAAAATACACAAATCGTTGCAAGTTATAATAATATTAATAATTTATTGGCGGACAGACAAGCACCACTGAAACACCTCGTTGCAAATAATAAAAATAAGATAAAATATTTAATGTGGCGGACATGGATACAGGGTAACCAAATCGTTGCAAAGTATAGTGATTAATGATATAAAAATAAGTATAATAAAATATTAAGTAAAGGGATAAAGACAAAATAGTAAAAAGCAAGTATTAAACATATTTCAAGACAAAACCATAATAATAGTTTAAATATAATGAGTAACATCAAGCATAAATAATGCCAAACTAAATACTAATAAATATCTAGCTTAAAAGAAGTGATAGGATGAATGAGTTTACAAATAAGGAAATCCAAGAGCTTTATGAGAAATATAAGAATAGGATCAACCAGCAGTTTGATATTACACTAGAAAAGACACCAAAAGCTGTTTACTCAAGAGAATATCAGCAGTTTAAATATGAAAATCTCCCAGCCCATTTTACTCTGTACGAGCAATTATGCAATTTTAGTGAGAAGCTGTTTAAAATAAGTCCTGGACAGAAAAGGATAGAAGAATTAAATGAAAGTATAAACATAATACACCTAAATGTAACGCCTTATGGTATAGTGTCTTTTTCAATATTGTTGCCTTTATTAATTATTATATTTGGTGCATTATTCAGCTTTTTCTTATTCCAAAGCATGTTTTTCGTATTATTCTTCATATTCTTAGGGCTTGCAGCTATAATTCCTTTATGGAATATTCCAGATTTTTTAGCTAATAATTGGAGGATGAAAGCAAGCAATCAGATGGTACTTTCAATATTTTATGTTGTTACCTACATGAGACATACCTCAAATTTAGAGAATGCAATAGAATTTGCTTCTGATCATTTAGCACCTCCATTATCATTAGACTTAAAGAAAGTCCTGTGGGATATTGAAACAGAAAAATATGAGTCCATAAAGGAATCTCTGGATGAGTACTTAGAAACTTGGAGAAAATGGAATCTAGAGTATATAGAATCATTCCATCTTATAGAATCATCGTTATATGAAGGGAGTGAAGATAGGAGATTAACACTTCTTGACAAGTCTCTTGATGTAATGCTTGATGAAACTTTTGAGAAGATGCTGCATTATGCCCAAAACTTGAAAAGCCCAATCACTATGCTCCACATGTTAGGCATTATAATGCCAATACTTGGCTTAGTAATTCTTCCATTAGTTGTGAGTTTCTTGGAGGGTGTAAAATGGTATCATCTAGCAATACTCTATAATGTAATACTACCTTTCGGGATTTTTTATATTGGAATTATTGTTCTCTCAAAAAGGCCAACTGGTTATGGAGAAACTGACATTTCTGAAGAAAATCCTGAGCTCAAGAAATATAAGAAAATAATTATTAAGATTGGAAATAAAGAATTATTAATATCACCTCTAAGTTTAAGCATTTTAATATTTATTGTATTATTTCTAATAGGCATTTTTCCATTGATTTTGCATAGTATTGCTCCAAACTTTGATATTGGCTTTGGAGCTACTGAAGAAAGCAGTAGATGTGGCAGCCAGTTCTGCCTGCAAGGATACAGGGAAAGCAAAACTCCAAATGAAGCTGGAGAATCTGTTTCAATTGGCCCATATGGCTTTGGGGCTTCAATCTTAGGCCTATTTATTCCACTTAGTATAGGGCTATCTGTTGGACTTTACTATAAATTAAGCACATCTTCTTTAATAAAATTAAGGACTAAGTCAAAGCAGCTTGAGCAAGAATTTGCATCTGCATTATTTCAGCTTGGAAATCGATTGGGAGATGGCCTGCCTGCAGAGATAGCTTTTGAAAAGGTTGCAGAAAACATGAAAGGAACTGTTAGTGGCAACTTTTTTGAAGTTGTAAGCAACAATATAAGAAAACTCGGCATGAGTGTGCATAATGCTATCTTCAACCCGCAATCTGGCGCCTTAGTTCTTTTTCCCTCAAATCTTATAGAAAGCTCTATGAAAGTGTTAAGTGTAAGCGTAAAAAAAGGTCCTAGAATTGCTGCTCAAGCCCTAGTTAATGTGTCAAGATATATTAAAGAAATACATAAGGTAAATGAAAGGCTAAAGGATTTAATGGCTGATATTATAAGCTCAATGAAATCTCAGATAACTTTTCTTACACCTGCTATATCTGGAATAGTTATAGGTATAACTTCAATGATCGCCACAATTCTTGGAAAGTTAGGGGAATTATTGCCCACTGTTACACAAGGAGAAGGTCCTGCTGGAGCTGCTGGACTATCAGAATTATTTGGGGATGGTATTCCAACTTATTATTTTCAGATAGTAGTTGGTATTTATGTTATTCAGATAATTTATATTCTCACAGTATTAACAAATGGTATTGAGAATGGAGCAGATAAGCTTAATGAAAAACATTCTCTTGGAATTAATCTTTTTAACAGCACACTGATTTATACTGCTATATCACTAATTGTTATGATATTGTTTAACCTAGTAGCACAATCAATAATGTCAAGATCACTTACAGGGTGAGATAACAAACGAAGGTATTAAAACTCAAACTTATTTTTTAGAAAGCCGATTAATAAGATGGTTGAGCAACCATTGAGAATTTCGTTCTGAAAAGTAAAATTTCCATTTCTTAATATGAAACTAACTAACACTTAACACACTACATACCTATAGATTTAAATAACATAGTACAAATGTTTTAGGTTTTAGTCATTAAAATGCTACCTGCAGAAGATATAAAAAAAATAAGAAATGAGTTAGATAGTTGCAATAATCCTTTATTTTTGTTTGATGACGACCCTGATGGGTTAACCTCATTCTTGCTATTTTACAGGTATAAAGGCGAAGGTAACTTGAGTTTCGTAAAAGCTTCTCCAGAGTTAGGAGAAGAATATTTGAACAAAGTGGTTGAGACTAGACCTGATAAAATTTTTATACTTGACAAGCCAATAGTGAGCCAAGATTTTATAGACAAGGTAAAAGTTCCTGTTATCTGGATAGACCATCATCCACCTGTAAAAAGAAATAACGTTAAATACTTCAATCCTAGGATATACAACTATAATGATTACTCATCAACTTCAAGAATATGCTATGAAGTGGTGAAGCAAGACTTGTGGATTGCCATGGTAGGAATTACTGGAGACTGGCAATTAACAGAATTATCAGAAGGTTATGTAAAGCATTATCCAGATCTATATTCAAGTGATATAAAAAGACCTGAAGATGCTTTATTTGGAACACAAACAGGAAAATTAGTGAGAATCTTTTCTTTTATTCTGAAAGGGAAGACCTCTGAGATAAAAAAATACGTGAACTATTTAGTGAAAGTAAAAAGCCCGTATGAAATTCTTGAAAAGCAGACAAAAGAAGGCAAGTATATTTATGATAGGTTTGAGAAGCTAAATAAAGAATACCAAAAGTTATTGAATGAGGCTAAGGAATGTGTCTCTGAAGATAAACTGCTAGTATATTCCTACACTGAGCTCAACACATCATTTACATCTGATTTGAGCAATGAACTTCTTTATCTATATCCAGATAAGTTTATAGTAGTATGCAGACAGAAATCTGGTGAGATGAAGTGTAGCTTAAGGTATTCAAAAGCAAGTATCCCATTACTTCTTGAGAAAGTTTTCAAAACAGGAGTAAAAGGATATGGAGGTGGGCATGAGCATGCAGCAGGCGCTAATATTAAAGAGGAGGATTTTAACAGATTTCTGGAGATAATAAAGAGAAATATCTAAGTTGTTTTAAGATGCCTGTTCTTACTATTTGTTATGTGTTTTGAAAAATTCCCAAAACACTTCAGTGGCATCAATATTTTTTGATGTTTCTCCAGAGATTCGGGGTGCTTGTGCGCGATTAGGCGGCCAG
>CAZBGH010000153.1:0-3957 GCA_964491335.1 uncultured Methanosarcinales archaeon
TCTTTTAAGTTAAAAGCTTTATCATATTCTGATATCCTAAATCTGTGGGTTATTATCTCACCAAGTAAGTTTGGCCATCTATGATTAAAAGCATGCATATCCTTAATTGCCATTTCAAAATGATTTTTGTTAGAATTCAGTACCCCAACAATAACCTGATTGTACCTTACAATCTGCCGCATAATGATATTAGCATCAAATGTAGTAGGTAAAGGCCCTCTTGGAATTCCAACAAATATGTGCACACTACTCCTAGAAGTATATTTTATTAGATTTAATGCCAGCTCAGAAGCTCCAGCAGCATCTAAAACAATATCAACATCTTCCCCTGCCTCCTTTATTATTTCTTCAGGACTCTTATTTTGTGAACTTACATATTTACAGCCTAATTTTGTTACCATTCTTGCTCTAAAAGTATTTTCAGAGCTTCTTGCAACAACAGTAGTATTCACATTAGCTAGCCTAAGTAAAGATGCTCCCATAAACCCAAGTGTACTAGATCCTATGACTATTCCATTCTTACATTTCCCCCATTCTTTATGCTTAAAATCATGGTTAGGATGTTTACACCCCCAAGGCATTCTTCTCTGTATAATCCTTATCTGCTCAATTGCCTTTTCCATGACGCTAAAAGGTTCTATCAAATTTCCATATTTTTCTAAATTTTTCGGTATTTTTACAATATAATCTTCTTCATCTACAATATAATTTGTAAGAAATCCATCCATTTTATGTATACCTCTCTCTCTATACAAACCAGTCATACACATATCACTCTGGCTATGTAAACAAGGACTGCAGATACCACAACCTCTTCTAACTGTTACTGTTACTAGGTCTCCTTTTTTAAATTTCTTAACCTCGTTGCCAGACTCCTCAATTATCCCCATAGTTTCATGCCCAAGGACAATGAAGTTTTTCCCATTTTCTATATCCTGCAGATTATGCTTAACTATGTTAAAGTCAGTCCCATCAACTCCTGTCTGCAGAACTCTAATAAGAACTCCATTTGGTTTTGTGATTTTTGGCTTGTCAATCTCTATCTGATGAATCCCGGGCTTATGCCCATACATCCCTATTGCCAGCATCTTTTCTATCATTTTCATTATAATATACTAAATGTATTTTACTAATTAATCTTTACTTATTTCTATTGTACTTATCCTTTAGCCTTACAATATCATTCTCATCCTGATGCCCAAAAGCAATTTCCAGTATTTTAACAGGTTTGTCAAAGCTACCAAGTCTATGTACCATTTTCACAGGGATATAGAACTCTTCACCTTCCTCAGCTTTCACCGGTTTTTCTCCTATAGTAACTTTCGCAGGTCCATCAAGTACCTTCCAGAACTCTGCTCTACTGTTATGATATTGCAAACTTAATGTTTCATGTGGTTCTATATATATCAATTTAACTGTACAAATTTCATTGTGAGTAAATCTTTCGTATTTACCCCAAGGCCTTTCCTCAGTAAACTTAGAGTCATATACATCTTTAATTTCTAGGTTTTCCATAAGTGCCTCAATCAATAAGTACCCCAATCCATGAGTATTCCAATCCAGGGGATACCCCCCAGATAAGTAAGAAATCCTTTTGCATTTTTATAGTTTTACTTTTGTGAACAGACTGCTATATGGGAGAACACACTACAACTCAGATTCTAAACATTTATATACTCTCCTTTTTAATATTCTAATAAATGGCTACACTGCGATTATTCATAACGTCTCTGATACTTGACATATTTATATTCTTATTTGGATTTGTGTGGTATGAGATAGTCTTCAAGAATTTGTATGCAACAAATACAAAACCAATGGAAAAGAAGAAAGAACACCACCATTCAAAAGAAAAATTATTCATAACATTTATGCTAACCTTTGTTGCAGTATCAATAATAGGCATTATAATTGAATCTGGCTACAATGGCAGAGAGAATGGATTTTACATTGGCCTTTTGTTCTGGGCAGTTTATGCTGCCATTGAAATGATAAACAATATGTTTCTTAAAGTCCCCTCAAAAGTACAGGTAATAAATTCTTTGTACTGGCTCATTGCTCTTGTTACAGCCGGGACTATTTTTGGGATTGTTCTATAATCATATTTTCGAATAATATTTTAATTATGTGATATGGAGATTATCTAATATCAGCATAATATTGAGATAATATTTATAAGCCATATTCTATCTTATTCTTAAATGGGTGCACAGTGGAATCCATGGACATAATTGTTCTAGGACCAGTGCTTAGGCATCATAGATTTATCCTAGATCCTAGGAGTATAGATTATATTAGGAATATAGACTATATTTATAGGTCAAGACTTGACAAAGCAGTTGAAATTTATCTTGCAAATTTACATATTAACCCCAGGATTATCATTAGTGGAGCGGGTGTGGCTAATTTAGGTGTAAGTGAAGCAAAAATAGCTTCTTGGTACATACTTTTAGAACATGACAAAGCTCTTCCTGACATATATAATAATATAGTATTAGAAGAAAAGGCTAAAAACACTTTAGAGAGTGCTATTTATACAAAATTAATTTTACTTGCTAGTGGAAGCAGAAAACCAATTGTAGTAAGCTCTGACTTTCATATCGAGAGAGTTAAGATTATCTTTGATTACGTATATGGAGAATGGTTTCAGAATAAATATGTGGGATCACCTACAAATTTGGACTCCAGTTCTTTAAATAGGCATATTGAAAAAGAAAAGGCAATTTTAAGTTATACTTTAAATTTCTTTGATACGCATGGAATTGAAGCTGACGATCATGAAAAAATACTGCTATTCTTACTGGCAAACAGTAAATGGCAACCAGTAAAGTAATTAAATAAGTTAATTTATTAAAATACGTATGGCTTCAGATAATTGCTTAAAATCAGATCGCCACATAATTAGCCAAAATCACATACTCCATCAAAATACAGATGAGCATGCCTTGCTAGTTAAGGCATTTTCAGGGCTTTATCCTGAGAAAGAGATTAATCTAGAGTTTTCTATCGTATATTCCTCTAAATTTCACGATTATAATGCTAATGTTAGATTTACAAGGTCCTCTTTAAGGTTTAATTTAAGCAGTAAATGGAAAAATATTTCAGAAGAGATAAAGATAGGATTACTACAGAGCTTACTTAACAAAGTGTTTAAAACAAAAATTAAAACCCAGAGCATAGAACTTTATCATATCTTTTTGAAAAATGTAGACATATCAGCTCCAAAAACCAAAAGTGATAAGTACCTTGAGACCCTCTTTAATATGCTCAATGAGAAATATTTTTTCGGATTACTTGAGAAGCCCAATCTAAAGTGGCACAACTCCAATAATAAGGTTGGCACCTATGAATATGGAAGTGACACTATTTCTATCAGTAGAAAATTATTAGATGGTAGAGCTGAATTAGTTGAATATGTACTTTATCATGAAATGCTGCATAAAAAATTGAAATTTTCTGAAAAAAGTCCACATAGGCAGCATACCCTTGAGTTCAAAAGACTGGAGAAAAGATTTGAAAACTATGATGCTATCAAAAAAGAACTAAGCGGACTGGCAAACTCAAAAATAAGTGTTATTAAATCTTTTTTATGGGAATAAAATGATTTTTTAGCTGTTTTAGAAAGAAACTTTTAAATATAAGCTTATTTCTTTAATTCATATAATGAGAAGGTGCTAAATGCCAGATAAACTATTGCCTTTGGCTGCAATGGAAAAGATACTTAAGAATGTAGGGGCTGAAAGAGTTTCTGACAAGGCAAAGGTTGCTCTAAAGGAAGTAATGGAAGAAAATGCTGAAGATATAGCAAAAAGAGCCTGGGATATAGCAAGGCATGCAGGAAGGAAGACTATCAAAGCTGGTGATATTAAACTAGCTGCCAAATAGATGTAAACTAAGTAGCTACGGCTCTGTAGAAAGTCTTAAGTAAAACACCCTCTCTTGCATTGCAAAAGAGGG
>CAZBGH010000154.1:0-3944 GCA_964491335.1 uncultured Methanosarcinales archaeon
TATTTTAAGTCTAACTAATTACTATTTTTCAGTATCTGTGATACCTAATGAACTAGTATTGAGTTACGTTGCTCTGCGACGCTTTATTTTTGTGGCCTACTCTATTTTAATTGCAATTCTATTTATTCTCTCTTTATTCTATAGCAAAGGTAGTAAATTCTCATAATTAAATAGGTTATCTAATACCCAACGTAGCTTTTGCAGTAGATAGCTGATGTCTCATTTCATAATTCTTGACCCCTGGTAAACCTAAATAGAACTCCAAATTATTAATTGCTGATCTGTTATTTTCATCTACTTGAATCTCTATTCTTTTTAATTCTGCTTCAACTCCTTTAACAGCCCATTCTTCCTCATTAGCTACTCTATCCTCTTTATCCCAAAGATTTTTACCTCTAAAAGCAAGGTATGGTATTGTAAATATACCCAGAATAGGTACTGCAGCAGTAACGCCTATTGCCAGAAGCGATTCTCCCAGGTAAAGCCCTTTATTCTGCAATTTCTTATCGCGGAATTCTTTTTCCAGAGCCTCAGCTCTAGCTAGTAAACTTTCTGCCTGTCTTGTATATTCACTCTCTCTTTGCTGATATATCTCATGATTATGTTCACAGACTGGTTCTAGTAATGCTGGATGAAGCATATCTTTTAATTGGGGGTCAAGATAAACTAGTTCTCTACTACTAAGTTCTCTATAAAGACGTGCTAGCCTATGATCATGTTGGTGTACACCTAATAGTGCAATTAAATTATGTTTATACACACTATCAGACTCCATTGTTTCTCCTCTGTGTATGATTCTGCCACCATATCTTATAAGTCCAACATGACCAATAGTGCCTCTCACATCCACAACACCGCCTTTCATGTACATGCCAACATTGTCTCCACATTTTCCTTCAACAGTTAAATGCCCTGCTTCCATCAGCATAGCAGCATAATCACCTAGATTCCCTCTAATAGTAACATCTTTTCCAAGCTTGTAAGCCAAGCTATCAATTAGTGGTGCACTTCTTAAATCTAGTACAAGTGGCTGTGCATCTTTATGAAAAGCGTTAATAAGAAATGATACAAATAAACCCACACCATCTGTTTCCCTTAAACCTCTAAATTCCCCACTTGCACAAAAGGTAGAAATATCTTTACTTGAAGGAACTACTGATAAACTTCTTACTACATCCATTGCCCTTGAAGTAAAATTATCCATCCAAGCCAAAATCTGGGTATAATTGCAGTTATTTCCAGGTTCTGGAATTCTAGAAAACATCTCCTCAAGTTTTACACCAGCCTCAAACAATCTTTCTTGCACATACTTTTCGTGTTCTACTTGTGTAACTCTCTTTTTCTGCTTCCCATCACGATCTCTTAACTCTTTATCTGCTTCTGGATCACTAAAAATATCATCAGCTCTCATCTTCCCCTTCCTCCATCTGGCCAGCCATGTCTAAAAACAGTTTCTGCTGTAAATCTCAAATAATCAAGGTATGCTGTATAGACACCAATATTTCTGTCTGGATCACGTCCCCCCTCAAACTGATTAAGTCTTTGCAGTTCAATTGGCGTTAAAGGACCTCCGTGCTGTTGAATATCATGTTCAAGCCTAGCTAATTCCTGTGTTTCTTTTTTGGCTCTCCAGTGTAATGCCTTAAATATTACTTCGAGTTTGAAATAATTCCTAACATAGGCTTCAATAAGAGTTCGATCAACAGGAACTAACGCTGTGTTTGAGCGTCCTTGATGCCTCTGTGAAACTAACTGGTTAATAGGTTCTCCCAGTTTTCTAGATTCTTCTAGCATATAGATAGTGCTTGAAGGATTTTCAGCACCTCCTGCTTTTTGAATCTGTTGCATTGCTTCTTGTAAAGCTACTGGTTTCAGTGAAGCTTTCAGTTCTTCTCTAAGAATGGGGTTAACTCTTGGATCATAATCAATCAAGTCTTCATATGCCTGGAATAAGTCTCTTGCATATTGTTTTCCTAGCTCTAATCTCTCAATTAAACTTCTTGTATCATCTATCATGCCAGCTAATACTTCTCTATCATGCAAACCTTCTAATTCTTTTAATCCCCTAGTATCAAGTCTATTAACTCTAGGTAACTTAATTCCATGTTGTAATAATAAATCTTTCATTATTCCCAAATAGCTTGATATTTCCATATCAATTTGTACTTTCTCTTCAAAACTCTTTTTTTGCCATCCTCTAAGTCTTTCTGAACACCTTGCCTCTAAATTCTGGAATGCTTGATTTGGTGGAACATCTCTTTCCTTATAGCTCCATCCTTTTCTCCCAAGTTCAGCTTCAATATCGTCAAATGCGTCAGTTCCTCTGCTCATTATAATTTCACCCACTCATTTTCTAAATATTCGCATACTCTAATTACTCTATTTGATGGGCATCCTGTCTGGTCTAATGCACTAGTCAAAAATAATGGGGCTATCTGTCGACTTCTTGCTTGCTCACCAACAGTGCAATGTCCATAAGTTCCATTAGGTCTTTGCTGTACAATGATACAATCTTTAGGACCATCTTTAGAATACTGACAATTCATTCTAACAGGTGTAGTTACAATAACTGTGGGTTGTTGTTGAATCTGTGAGTGTGAGTCACTTGGTAAAGTTGGTAAAATTCTGCTTGGTAAAGCTCTTTCCCCCATTCTAGCTTCTAAACTTCTCATTTCAGCACCACTCTGCTTTGTTGCTTGCCCTATCTCATCTAGTCTTCTATAAATTTCTGTAGTATGTTTATCAAGCATTTCTCCAAATCCTTGCAACGCTTTAACCATTGGTTCCATTCTTCTAGCATGAAGTTCTTCCTCTGCCTTTGCTCTCTCCTTACCTTTTATAGAAGAGACATACGACCCTAGATAACTATGTCTCTCTGATGCACCAAGATCTTCCCATCTGCCGTATCTTTGCTCAAACTCTCTTTGCTCCGCTATAGAAAATTGCTTCCAAACCTCATCAAGCCTTCTTGACATTTCAAGTGGGTTCATTGATACCCCCCTCAGAGATAAAATAAGTATCAAAAATAGTATAAGAAATAAATTTTTCTAATAGCCAACACTTACCTTTAACCCAGATTGTTTGAGCGGCCATGTAATTGACCCCTTTAAGCAATGACTAGTTATTTAAAAGTATTAATACTACTTATTATATAAATATTTGCACATTGTAAAGTAAAGTTCTAAAGTATCCACCTACATAGGCTTTTGGCAAAGGTTCACTATGTTCTGGTTGCCATCAACTCGCATTTTTAAGTATTGCATAATGGCAAGAATTTGAGAGGAGAAATTAGTGAGAGGATAAGTTGTAGCGAATTTATTGAAGATTAGATTAGTTAAAATATAGGAAGCCACAAAAATAAGTAAAATTGTGTATTGAATCTGGCAAAAAAGTATGGCTATTGCTGATTGATATATGCCCTTTAAATGACGCTGGCAATTTGTTTGAAGCAGCTTCGCTTGCTGCCTTGGCAGCTTTGAAAGATGCAAAATTTCCGGCATTTGACGGAGAAAACGTCGATCACAAGCAGAAAACTGACAAAAAGCTGCCATTAGAAAAAATGCTTATTGCTGTTACTGTAATTAAGATAGGACATAAATTTATTGTTGACCCTGATACAGATGAAGAAAAGACAGTTGATGCAAGGCTTACTGTTTCCTCAATAGAAGATGGCACGTTATGCGCTTTGCAGAAAGGAGGAGATTTTTCACTAACAGTCGAGGATATTGAGCAAATGCTTGAGATTGGAATTGAGAAAGGGAAGGAGTTGAGAGAATATTTGTAAAGATTTTATTATTTCTAATAGTCAAATCAGAATTTGAAGAATTAATAAAAGGCGGGCGTCTTTCTTTATTCTCTTTATGAACTTCTACCCGAAGCAAAGTTATTCCTCATTACTTGTTCAAAGGGTGTTAACTGCCTTTGTTCCATTCTTTTAAGAGCGT
>CAZBGH010000155.1:0-3890 GCA_964491335.1 uncultured Methanosarcinales archaeon
AAAATATTCGCTCAGAGAATATTCTCCAGCTATCTACGAAAGCAGGGTCTGCATCTGCTACTGAAGCAGTGGCTTGGGTCATAGTCTTTTCTGTGCTTTGTTTCTCACCTTGCTTCTCTTCAGAGTCTTCCCTTATATTTCTTGTTATCTCAAAAGAGTCAAGCATTTTTTGTGCAATACTTAGATAGTCAGAAAATTCATTTTCTGTGGAAACAAACGACCATATGTAGGCTAACTCATACTTAATAGTCCATACCTGCATAAATTTTAGGTTTGAGGTTGTAAATACTACCTTATAAGCTGGATTGTTAGATAATACCGTAGAGCCTGATTCAATGAATTTTATATCAGGAAAGGTTTGTCTCAATTGCCCCATCACAATTTCATTATATTTTGGCAAGGTAAAGCCCTGTCCACCTAAGTCATTCATTGTTAACCCAAGATTTTCCTGAATAGTATCTGAAGCGTCAGTTTTTGGAGATAGAAATGCAACAATAATATCCTCAGTCTCCTTCTGCTCCCAATCAGAAGGGTAACTAATTTTAATACCATAATCAGAATTTTCATAAGTCAAGAAATATTTTGGTGTTGTTTTAGCAGATTCAGGCTGTTTTATTTTTAAAGGTAAAGACTGTTCTGGGGCCTGTGCTGTACACCCAATCATTATAATTAATAGAGCAATTACAGTAAGCCCATAGATTTTTATCATCAAACTATCCCTCTTTTTAAACGTCTGAATTCAACCGTTCTGCTGAATGATAATCTTTAAGATAATTAAAACACTAAAAATACTATGGACACTTATTTATAAATTTTGCTTAAGTAAAGAATAATCTTTTTATCTCTTTGAGTTGTTTATAAAGCATACAGAGTTTATCATTTTGGGTTATACCACCATGAAACAGAAAGTCTTTTAAACAACAATTTAGTTCAACTTCTTAGGTTGAGCATTCTATGGGGATTCTATAAGCTATGCTTCTAGGACCATAAACGTAGCTCAGCCTGGGTCTTGCAGAGCCTTGCAAAGCTCTCTGCAGGAAAGAGCGCACAACTCTAAAAAAGTTGGCTTAGACGGCTGAAGACGAGCTGAAGCTCGGTATATTGAGCGGAAACGCTATGAAATGTAGATACCGTGGAGTCTAAGAATATCTTAGGCGCGGAATGTCGGGAATTCAAATGGAGAGCTCATCAGAGTTTTTCTGATAGTTTCCCCGTCCCCATTTCTATATTTTAAGATTGTAAGTTGCAAACTTTGTATATTGGCAGACTAACCGTATACAAAAAGTCACTAGTATGCAAATTATACTAGTTAAAATTAATTTTTGTGACTCGTTTGTTAATTATGATTTTATAGTAAAACTTTAATGTATCACTAATGCAAATTACAAGGAATTTTAAGAAATAGAGAATAAGATAATTTTAAGCATCTTTATTCAAACTTACTAATCCATAATTCTCTACAAAAACATCTGCAAATCCTTCCTCACAATTATCATTAATTTTACCATTGCAGTAATTTAATTGCTCATTATAAGATAGCTTTAACCATTGTGCATGCCCAATCTCATGCAATATAATCTCTTTTAAGTATGCCTTTGAATAGCTATTCACATTAAAGATTGTAATAGAATTCTTATAAAACATGCCGAGTGTTACTATATTGCCTTTATTGTACTTATATGGTGCCTTGTTTAGATAAATCGTGTCAATACCATCCAAATAATATTTTGGAACTTCACTCAAAATAGCTTTCATAGTAGCCTTGTCTACCCCTTTCTCAAAAGCCAATGAAGGTTGTGCAAGGGCGGAATACATACTTATCAGTACTATGACTATTGCAGATAATACTCTAGCAATGTTTTTAAATGAAATCACTTACCTTCCCAAATAGGTAGATGTTATAAGTAATATATAAATGTTACTATTTTTACTATTAGTAAGTAGTTAAGAATGGCAAAAACCAAGTTTTTCCAGAGACTTATTGCAAGGCTTGGCAGAGGCTTAGGACTAATTTTTGTAATGATAGGTGTGCCTGTAATTATAATAGGCTTTATGCTGTTCCTTATACCTTTTATAGGCTGGATATTTGCGATACCACTATTAGTTACTGGACTGATTTTAACATTCATAGGTATTACAATTGCTGCAAGAACTGCTATTAGTAAGCATCATATCCATATACATCATTCAAATCGTGATTCATCTTCCCAAACACAAGAAGAGGAAAAGGAAAGTGGTAATGAATTAGAGGTTAAAGGTAATTTGGTTTGTTATAAATGCGGAACATATATTACAGAGAAAGATAAGATATGCAAAAGTTGTGGAGCAAAACAGTGATTATGTCAAAAAAGAGTTTCTATTTCTCCATAGTTCTGAATCAACTAAGACAAGAAACTAGAGCAAGTTTATTGTGGTATCATGGAGCTGAAGCTTATCAGTGTGATGATAGTACTACATTGCATTTAGAAAAGCAAGAACAACAATTTGCTCAACAACAAATTTCTACAGAACCAGAAGCATACAGAGATTCTACGAATACTATTAAAGCTCTACAAGCTGAGATGGTTAAGGACCCAGTAGCGTTGCAAAAGGGATGGTTCATATATATACCTAGGACATTCGAAATAGCACATGTATCTAACTTAGCAAAAGAGGTTAGCAGGCTCCAGCAAACTGAGAAAGAATTTGGTATTCTATTGTTAATGAATCTTGAAGCTGATTTTGTGATACCACTATATTTTAGATAACTAATAATCTTTTCTTATCTTAGCAACGAAAAACCCTTCTGTATCATTATCCTGAGGCCATATTCTAAGGCATTTTTTAACTTCTGAGGCATAGTTTTTATCCTCAAATTTGAGAATAGGAGGGCCTCTTTTGATGTTAAGTTTTATCTCTTCTAAATTTGCATTATCATACTTATCAAGCAGAAAATCTATTACACCCTCATTTTCCTCAGGCTCTAGAGAGCATGTTGAATATACAAGAACCCCATTGTCTTTCAGATTTCTAAAGGCGTTTTCTATCAACTGCCTCTGTGTTGCAGCTAAACGTTTGACCATGTTTGGATTCCACATAAGAAGAGTTTTGAAACTTTTTCTTATAGTTCCTGTACCAGAACAGGGTGCGTCCACCAGAATTTTATCGAACTTTATATTCTTAAAATGTCTGCCTTCACTCAGAGTTATTAAACTATTTGTTACTCCTGCTCTCTGTAGGTTTATGCCCAAAGGTTTCAGCCTTATTGATTGATAATCGTTTGCTATTAGAAGAGCTTGATTTTTCATCATAGCTGCTATCTGAGTTGTTTTGCTACCTGGAGAAGCGCACATATCAAGCACTAACTCTGGCCTAGGCTCCAGCACAATTGGAGGAATCATTGAAGCTGCTTCTTGAACATAAATATAGCCAAGAGAATGCTCTGGAAGATTTCCAATATCTCTTCTCTCTTTCTTACTATGCTCAATCCAGAAACCTTCCTCACACCAAGGTATCTCTTCCAAGTCCCAGAAATCTACTAATCTTCTCTTTAACTCACTTACAGTAATTTTTAGTGTGTTTACTCTTATAGACCTTCTTAGGAATGTAAGAGAGATGTTCTTAAAGGTTTCCCAGTCTGTAAGTTTTGAATAGCGTTCAATGAATTTTGGCTTGAACTCAATCCTTTGACCCTCTTCGTTTATACCTAGAACATTTTCTACCATTTTATTACGCTAAGGTCTTACTCACATAAACCCCATTTTTCCTATAACCAAATTTCTTGTAATATTCTTTAACTCCAACGCCACTTATTACTAGCATTTTATTTGCATCATAAGTTTCTTTTGAGATTTTTTCTGCTTCTAATAGAAGAGTAGAACCTATTCCTCTGTGTTGTAAGCTGTTACTAT
>CAZBGH010000156.1:0-487 GCA_964491335.1 uncultured Methanosarcinales archaeon
CGGTTGATAGCCTACAATTTAGGGGCTAGATTTATTGAGATTTTCTACAGAGCCCAATTAAACGCAAAATTTAAATACCCTTTGTATCATTAAGGTGTTAAATGCTTAATTCTAGCTATAGTTTAAATATAATTGCTTTACACATATTTATAGGAGAAATCCTTATTATTTAGAACTCTATGGAGGTGCTAACTATGGATAGATGGAAAATGGGAGATGATGACGATTGGGATAGTGACGATACAGACGACAACGAAAGTGATACTGATGATGAGGATTAATTCCTGCAATATTGATTAAATTTATAAATTATCTTTTTCTTTATTTTTACTATGGTAGGAAATACTCCAAATTATACAAAATTTGATGTTATTAGGTGCCTTTTTCATCTTGATAAAAAGAGAAGTAGAGCTGAACTTACCAAAAAGCTTGAGCTAGGAGAGGGTACAATTAGGACTATATTAGATATTTTGAAAAATAAAGAGTT